>JAZUOA010000031.1:0-7900 GCA_045604445.1 Acutalibacteraceae bacterium | reverse complement strand
GCTCGCCGCGGTGACGCAGCAGAGATGTGCATTCTTGAATTAGTTTAATTAAAGCAAAGCGCCTGACCCAAAAGGTCAGGCGCTTTTAATGCTTGCGCTTGAAAGTCAGAAGCGAGAGTTTTCTGATTTATACCTACCAATGAAAAAATCCGATATCATTTGATATCGGATTTTTTATTATTCTTTACCTAAAATAATCTTTGCGATTTTATAAACATCGCCGCAGCCAAGGGTCAGAACTAAATCACCGTCTTGGATGTTTTCTTTTAAATAATCTGCAACCTTTTGGAAGGAATCAAACCAAACGGAACCATCAATTTCGTCAGCAAGGTCTTGGGTTGTAATGCCATAGGTGTTAATTTCTCTGGAACCCATAATTTCGGTAAGCACAACCTCATCTGCAATGGAAAGAGCCTCTGCAAAAGCATTTAAATGCATTTTTGTTCGGCTAAAGGTAAATGGTTGGAAAACAGCCCAAACGCGTTTGTAGTCCATTTTTTTAGCTGCAGAAAGAGTAACCTCTAATTCTGCAGGGTGGTGCGCGTAGTCGTCAACGATATCTGCACCGTTGTATGTGCCTAAAAATTCAAATCTTCTGCCGGCTCCTTTAAAGGTGAGGATGCTTTTCTTACATTGCTCGGCTGTTGCACCGCAATACATAGCGGAGGCTATTGCAGCAAGCGAATTTAAAACATTATGTTCACCAGGAACGCTAAGCTCAATGTGCGCTGATTTTTCTCCGTCGATATAAAGGTCATAAGAAGGAAAAGCACCGTTAATATAACCAATGTTTTTGGCTACAAATTTGCAGTTTTCTTTTGTTCCGAAAGAAATCATTGTTTTCCCTTCGCTGATTCCTTCAATACTATCAAGAGTGTTTTGGTCATCGCCATTGTAGATAACAGCCTTTGTTGACATATCCGCAAATTTTCTGAATGAAGCTTCAAGGTTTTCAAGGGTCTTGAAATATTCCATATGGTCGCG
Organism: Acutalibacteraceae bacterium; assembly: GCA_045604445.1. GTDB lineage: Bacteria > Bacillota > Clostridia > Oscillospirales > Acutalibacteraceae > DTU089. The sequence goes on along the minus strand of JAZUOA010000031.1, from coordinate 6,916 downwards.
GTCAACATTCAGGATAACGCTGATATCAGGAGTGAGGTCCAGAAATGTGTCTTTATATTCGCATGCTTCGCAAACGAGTATGTCACTGGTGCCGACTCTGCCGTTGGTGCCTGTAAGAGGGAGCTTGCCGCCTATTACAGCCGATGGGTCAAAATCATTATCTATAAGTATATGAGTGAGCATTGATGTAACGGTTGTTTTACCATGCGTTCCGCAAACACCAATGCAATTATTATAATTTCTTGTAAAATAGCCAAAAAGTTTGCTGCGCTCAAAGGTAGGAATACCGCTTTCTTTAGCAGCAACAAGTTCGGGGTTATCAGGAAGAAGAGCAGCTGTATAAACAACCATATCTGCGCCTACTACATTTTCAGCTTTTTGTCCCATAGTAACCGGAATACCCAAAGAACGTATACGTTTTAAGGTGTCGGATTCATTATTATCTGAGCCGGTAAGATAATGACCTTGAGAATGTAAAATTTCTGCAAGGGGGCACATTCCGCTACCGCCTATACCGATAAAATGGATTCTTTTGGCACTTTTAATTACTTCATCTATAATCATTTGAAAGTTCCTTTCAAAAAACTTTGGATAATAAAATTATACTCTCTTATACAGAAAAAATAAACCCCAAAATAAATATTTTAGTTGTTTATTTGAGCAAAAAAGTTTTTTCGCTCAAGTCCTTTTCTTAGAACTGTACCAAGGATTCCGCAAGAAATAACCTCGCCTGCAAAAACAGTAAGCATAAGAAAGCAATATGCATCGGTAATGCCGTAAACAAAAATAAGAATCGGAGGTATAATAAGAGTGTTACTTATAATAGGTGGTATCATTGCTATGAATTTATGATTGCGCAAGAAATAAGTGCCAATTGCACCAAGCAGGGTAGCAATACTACCGAAAATAATATCCCATAAAGCGCAACCTGTTAAGAGGTTTGCAAGCAAGCAACCGGCAAAAAGCCCTGGGATTGCCGCAGGGGTAAATAAGGGGAGAATTGTAAGTGCTTCTGAGAAGCGCACTTGAATTGCTCCGCTGGAAAGCCCCAGTGCAGAAGCGAGATAGGTTAGTACAACATAAAGGGCGGCAATAATAGCCGCAGTGGCAAGGTTGATGATTTTTTTTCTGTTTTTCATTTTTTTACACTCCCGTAGTTTTGTTTATTGTGAGGATGGTTTCGAACTCACATTTTATATAAAAAACGACCTGAAGTTTTATGCAAAAAGCCGTTTGTTATATACTTGAAAAAGTAATGTTAAATGGTATATAATTTACTTGTAAAAATTTAGGAAAGAAAGGATGCTTTCTATGATAAATGTAACAGTTTGGAACGAAGGTCGCCATGAAAAAGAAAGCGAATCAATCGCAAAGGTATACCCTAAGGGGATTCATAACTGCATTAAAGATTTTTTAAGCACTGATGAAGAGCTTTGTATACGCACGGCTACCCTTGATGATGAATTTAACGGTCTTCCCGATGATGTTTTGGAAAATACCGATGTTCTTGTTTGGTGGGGGCATATGGCTCACGAATGTGTGCCTGATGAGCTTGTTGAAAAAATATATAACAGAGTAATGAGAGGAATGGGCTTTATTGCTCTTCATTCAGCTCATTTTTCGAAACCATTTAAAAGGCTTATGGGTACAACCTGCTCCCTTAAATGGCGCGATGGTGACCGCGAAAGAGTGTGGTGTATAAATCCGGCACATCCCATTGCAAAAGGTATACCTGAATATTTCAATATTCCCGTTGAGGAAATGTATGGGGAACGTTTTGATATACCTCAACCTGATGAGCTTGTTTTTATTGGTTGGTTTAAAGGCGGCGAGGTTTTCCGCTCAGGTTGCTGCTGGCAACGTGGTTTGGGAAAGGTTTTCTATTTCCAACCCGGTCACGAAGAAAATCCGACTTATTATATACCTGAGGTTCAAAAAATTATTAAAAATGCAGTTCATTGGGCGTCACCTGAAGAAGTTGTTCCCGAAATTGTCTGCCCTTGGGTAGAATCCGTTGAAGAAAACTACAATGGTGAAAATAAATAATTTTTACGAATAACAAGTATAACATATTAAAACTCTCTTATCAATAAGATATAAAATTTTAATTTAAAAACAGGTGTGGAGTATTTTATGATAAATTTTCTTTTCCAAGGTGATTCAATTACTGATGCCAACAGAATTGATGATCATGAAGACAATTTCGGTTTCGGCTATGGTTATCCTTTGCTTGTAGCCGCCGATTTTATGAAAAATAAAAAGGGTGAGTTTAAATTTATAAACCGTGGAGTCAGCGGTGATAAAATAGTTGAAATCTATGCCCGTATGAAAGAGGATATAATTAACCTTAAGCCTGATATGATGTCCATTCTTGTGGGCGTCAACGATGTTTGGCATGAATTGAATGAGCAGAATGGTGTTGCCGCAGAAAAATATGAAAAAATTTATGGTATGCTTATTGAGGAGCTTATGGAGGCGCTCCCGAATCTTAAAATAATTATATTAGAGCCGTTTGTTCTTAAGGGTAGCGGAACGGAAAGGTATTATGATATTTTTCGCCCTGAGGTTGAAAAAAGAGCTGATGCGGCAAAGCGGATAGCTGATAAATTCAATATTCAATTTGTTCCGCTTCAAAATAAGTTTGATGAAGCATCTGCTGATGGTAATACAAGCTATTGGTTAGCAGATGGTGTTCATCCTACCGCTGCAGGTCATCAAATAATTAAAGAAGAATTAGTAAAAGCAATAGAAAGTATTATATAACAAAAAACAGTTACTCTCGTTTAAAATTAAGAGTAACTGTTTTTTATATAATCATAATTCGGTCTTTATTTTCCGGTGAGGCGACCTTTAAAATATAATCGCGATTTTCTAAAGCCCCCATTTCATTAAGGGCAGCAGTTGCAGCGTTAAAAGCTAATTCAGGAGTATTATTCTCTCGGCTTAAATGAGCCAGAATAAAATGCGTAGTTCCTTTATTAACAAGGGCCCTTAAAGCGTCTGAGCAAGCATCGTTTGAAAGGTGGCCTATATCCGAAAGAATCCTTTTTTGTAATGTGTAAGGATAAGGACCGCTTTTAAGCATAGCAATATCGTGATTTGATTCTATATAAACAAGCTTGCAACCCGTAAGCCGAGCAAGCATATCAGTTGAAAGGTAACCGGTGTCGGTAGCAACGGCGGCTCTTGTTGTACCGTCAGAGCCTGTTATTATGTAACCTCTGCCATCGGCGCAGTCGTGAGAGGTTTTGAAAGGCTCAATTTCTAACCCGCCTATTCCCAGCTTTTTTTCATTTATAGCGATATCAATGTGTTTTGCGGATAATATACCTTTATTTTTCAACGCCAATAAAGTGCCCGGAGATGCATATACAGGGATGTTATGCTTTGCGGCAAAAACGCTTAAACCGCAAATATGGTCTGTATGCTCGTGGGTCAGGAGTATACCTTTTATAAAGCTTGGGTCAACATCTAAATCAGCAAGCATATTGTTTGTTTGTTTGGCACTTCTGCCTACATCAATAAGAATTCCGCCTGAGCGGTCACCTATGTAAACAGAATTGCCGCTGCTTGATGAAAACAGCGGGCAAAATCTTAGCATAATTATTATTCCTCTTCGAAAGTAGCTCTTGAAATATTTGCACCAACAGCAGTAAGCTTTTCAACAAGGTTCTCATAGCCTCTGTCGATAAGTTTAATGTTGCCGACGGTGGTTTCACCTTCTGCCATCAGGCCTGCAATAACCATTGCGGCACCTGCTCTGAGGTCATCTGCTTCAACGGGTGCAGCGCGGAGCTTGTCCACGCCTGTGATAAGAGCGGTATCGCCATTAACAATGATATTTGCACCCATTCTTCTTAATTGGTCAATGTATTTAAAGCGGTTATCCCAAACATCTTCAACAACGGTGCTTGTACCATTGCAGGTGCAAAGGAAGGTAGTCATCTGAGGTTGCATATCTGTAGGAAATCCGGGGTGGGGAGTTGTTTTAACTCTGCAAGCGCGAACTCTTTTTCCCTCTGATATAATTCTTACGCTTTCATCTTCTTCAATAACGGTAATACCGGCATCTTCAAGCTTGTTTGTGATAGATTCAAGATGCTTGGGAATAACGTTGTTTATAACAACATCGCCACCAACTGCAGCTGCTGCAACCATATAAGTTCCTGCTTCAATTTGGTCAGGTATAATCGAGTATGTGCAACCATGGAGTTCTTCAACCCCGCGGATTTTAATAACTTCAGTACCTGCGCCGCGTATATCTGCACCCATAGAGTTTAAAAAGTTTGCCAGGTCAACTATATGTGGTTCTCTTGCGGCGTTTTCAATGATTGTTTTACCCTTTGCCTTCACGGCTGCGAGCATAACATTCATTGTTGCACCAACAGAGACAACATCAAGGTAAATAGAGGAACCTGTAAGCTCATTGCAGGTTGCGTTGATAACAGCGTTTTCAGTGTTAACATTTGCGCCTAAAGCCTCAAATCCTTTGATATGTTGGTCAACAGGGCGCAAACCAAAATAACAACCGCCCGGAAGCGCAACGGAAGCCTCGCCGAATTCACCCAAAAGCACACCTAAAAGGTAATAGGAAGCGCGAAGCTTTCTTGTCATATCATCAGGGATTGTAAGAGGCTTAACGTTTTTACCATCAATAACTAAAACACCTTTTTCGGGCATAGAAACCTCTGCACCTAAAAATTTAAGTATTTTAACCATTGTCCTTACATCGCTGATTTCCGGAACGTTTTCGATTCGGCATTTTTCTCTTGCGAAAAGAGCCGCAGGTATAATTGCAAGTGCGGCATTCTTTGCGCCGCTTATATTTATAGTGCCGTTAAGCTTATTACCGCCACGGATAACGAACTTTTCCATAACCCACACTCCTGAAAAATCTTTATATATACAAAACCGAAAAATCGGCAGAAAAATTTGAATTTTAAACATTATAATTCATTCTCAAATAGTATAACACTTTTTAATAGAAAAAGGAAGAGCAAAATGTAATAATAAGCAAAATATTTGTTATAAAATATTAAGTGGTTTTTTGTAAAAATATACCATAAAAAGCAAGCGTTTGATGAGCGCTTGCTTTTTAAAATTACTTAACATATAGCATTTTGTAGAATGTGGGGTATGCATTAAAAAAATGGTTGAGCGTTGTTCGCGATGTTGAGCCGGGGTCATTGATATAAAATGAAGATGTTGTAAGCGTGTTGGTAGCTTTAACGCCTGTAACAACAACGTAGTGCTGGCTACCGTTGGATTTTTTTGCACCTACAATAACAGGCTTTCCGGCTTGCAAGGCTGAATATATTTTTGCAAGATAACCGCTACTGCTCGTTATAACATTATAGCTTGATGGCCAATATACCGCACCGCCTGAGGTATAGGAAAGCTTTTTTGCCATTTGATGAGGATAAATCGTTGAAGCTGTGCGATGGCTTTCAGTCATAGCAAGGGCAGTAGTTGCGCAACCTATTTTCCCTATTGTCTGCCCCGAAGAACCTAATGTAATATTTGCCCAGCGGGAGTCCGTTTGTTTAAAATCAGGCACATTTAATTTAATTGCTTTGTAAGAAGCGGAAGCGCTTGGCGTTTTTAAATAATCAGAATGAACATAACCGGTTTTTGTTCCGTTATAAAGAATATTACTGTAGCTTCCGTTTGTTGAAATCACAGTTACCTGAGTTCCGCCGGAAAGGTAGGCTTTTATAGTTGCTGTTGAGGATGCGGCAGAACGCACTCTGAGCCTACCGGAAGAGGTGCTGACTGTTCTTACCTTTGTAGAGGCAGTTGTTATATAGTCTTCGTGGCAGTATCCGTAGCCTGAAGCGGAGTATTGCACGCGCCAGAATTCACCGCTTTTAGAGATAAGAGTAACATAAGAATTCTTTTTCAAGGTTGTTTTTATGCTCGCTGTTTTTGATGCGGATGACCGAACATTAAGAGCTGTTGACACTGTTGTTACTTTGCCTGCCCCTTTTATGTTGGTAGCTGCTTCTGCTTTCGGGGAATAAATAAACACCGATAAACACATTATTATTGTTAGTAAAACACTTGTTGATTTTCTCAAAAAATCACCTCGTATGGAAGATTTCCGTTAGGAAACGGATGTGACCATCTTACCATACGAGGCTTTTAATTTCATTGGATAAATATTGGAAAAGAGTTTATTTATTTTGTTCGATAAGCTCAAGAGCGATTTGCGAAAGCTCTTCAACGGAGCTTATAAGTCCGATTCTTGCGCGGTAATTTGCAGCACCGTGCAAGCCTTTTGTGTACCACGCGGCATGCTTGCGGGCTTCTCTTATACCAATTCGCTCACCCTTGTATTTGCAAAGAGTTTCAATGTGTTTAAGCATAACTCTCATTTTTTCAACAACAGGTGGGTCAGGAAGAATAACTTCATGATTAAGATAAGCGTTTATCTGAGAGAAAACCCAAGGTCTGCCTAATGCACCTCTGCCAACCATTACCATGTCGCAACCGGTGGTTTCCATCATTAGAGCAGCGCTTTTTCCGTCAATTATATCACCGTTTCCGATAACAGGAATCGAAACGGCTTGCTTAACTTCTCTGATTATATCGGTGTTGACAGGAGGGGCATACATTTGCACCTTTGTTCTTCCGTGTACTGTTATGGCTGCCGCACCTGCCTGCTCGCATCTTTTGGCAAGCTCAACCGCATTTATGTGGTCAAAATCCCAGCCTGAGCGCATTTTTACGGTAACGGGTACTGTTGAAGCATTTGTAACCGCTTTAACAATTTCAGCGGCTAGAACGGGGTCTTTCATAAGTAAAGCACCACCACCTGAAGAAGCAACTTTTGGTGCAGGGCACCCCATATTGATATCAATGAAATCCGGGGAAAATTCCAAAGCCTTTTCCGCGGCAATTGCCATAGTTTCGGGAG
>JAZUOA010000030.1:0-10510 GCA_045604445.1 Acutalibacteraceae bacterium | reverse complement strand
TTTCAAGGCTTTCAACAAAAGCCTGAACTCGTGTGCGAAGCTGGCCTGATGCCGAAGCAGTGTATTGCCTGTCAACCGCCGCTGTGGGCACACCATAATCATTTGTCATAATATAAGATGCCAACGCTCTTTCGTATCCCCAATATTCGCAGAATTTTAATTGCTCATACATAACACCATCTGCACCGTATTCATCAACAAGCTGCTTTACATAATCGCGGCGCTCCTGAACCTTTTCATGGCTCATATATCTGGGGCATTGGCTTGTTTTAAGGTAATGAAGGCATATTTGCTCTAAAATATCCGCATTTTTATTTATTTTAATTTCCTGCCTTCCGGGTAAGGCACCGAAGCAGTATCTGTCAGCAACAACCAACGCACCGCTTTCTTCAATAAGCTTTGTAAACTCCGGGTCATCCATTTCTGAGCCTACAACAACAATTTTTGCTCTATAGCTTTTCTTTTGGTCAGGCTCCCTTGTTTTAAGCTCTTCTGCCGTTTCTCTTAATTTAGGAAGAATGAGCGCCTTGGGACAGCAATATGTAACGAGATTTAAAATATGGTATTCATAACCTGTAATTCTGGGGTTTTCTTCCTTCCTGTAATCTCCTATTTCAGTCATAAGGCGGCAAACCTCGTTATGCTCCTCAATAGCCTTTAAGAGAGCTTCTTCCGTGATTTCAACCCCATAAATCTCATTGAGCTTATCAAGTATTTTTACTTTAACCTGATTAACATAATGCTTTACCGTGTGAGCTTCAATCTTAAAAGGCATATCAGTAAATGTAAGAAAAAACTTCTTGTTTTCAACTAAATTCAAAAGCTCAAAATGCTCTGCTGCCCTGTTCATTTCCGAGCAGGTTTCCGATGCTAATAAGCCATCAAGAAAATTATAACCGCCCTCAATAGCGCGCTCAAGAATCGCTTTTGAATATCCGCAAAGGAAATTGCTCATATAGTATGTGGCAATATCCATAGATCCGGTACGGGGTGCACGAAGCCTTACAGAAAAGCAATTACCGCAATTAAGAAGAACCTCGGGAATATGGTAGCAGGTATAGCCCAGCGCTATTCCGCCATCATTTTTTGCTTTTTGCACCAACTCATTATTTGCCTCTTGAAGCAAATTTTCAAACTCGTAAAGATATTTTAAATCCTTCATGGCTTGCTCCTAATTATAAAATTTCTAATTCTTTAAGTGCCTTTCTTGCACCCTCAACAACATTTGAATCATCAGGAAGTTTAATGATATTTTTTCCCTCTATATCATAAATTGCCAGGTTAGAATCATTAGTTATATACGATAATACAGGTATGCCGTTTGTGTTAATATGCTCAATAACGCTTTCATCCGGAATTCTGTTAACAATTGCACCGATTTTTTTATACATAACAAGCTCATCTGCAACGCTTTTTATAGTTGAGATAACCTGAGTTCCTTTTTTAGAAGCATCCGTTATTAAAAGCAGGTGGCTTACCTTTTCCATAACTCTGCGGTTTATTTGCTCAATGCCTGCTTCGCCATCAATAACAACGTAATCAAAATCGCTTGAAAGAATACTGATTACTTCCTTAAGATATGAATTTATTTTACAATAGCAGCCTGCGCTTTCGGGCCTGCCAACAGCAATAAAGGCAAAGCCATCCGTTTCAACAAGTGCATCAAAAATTTTATATCTTGCTTCACCTAAAAGCTCTATAGCGGCTTTAACCTCGCCGCCTTCTACAGTAGAAACAATTTCTTTTCGTATATCGTCAATTGTAGTTTTAACATCTATACCCAACGCCGTGGAAAGCCCAACCGCAGGGTCTGCATCAATAGCAAGGATTTTTTTATCGGGGAAAGCCTCAACCAAAAGCTTAACAATTGCTGCCGAAATTGAAGTTTTTCCTACACCACCCTTACCGGAAAGGGCTATAATTGTTGCATTGCCTTTACTCATATCTCGCTCCTTGTTTTTAATTTTTTAATAAATGATAGCATATTTATCTTTAAAACTCAACAGTAGGCAGTTTTATTTTATATGCTTTTTGCCTGAAGCAATATATATTTCATTATTTGAAATTGCAACGTCAACTTGAAAAAACGGACTCATCATTTCCGCTAATTCTTCAACCAAGGGCAAAACGGTTGAAACCTTTTCAGCTCTTCCTGAGTGATGCTTAATCAACTCTTCTCTGCTCATTGAGTGGGCTATTACGATTCTTCCTTCTTTTTTCAGGCTTTTTGAAACTGATGAAAAAAGCTGTTGAGGATTTGCAAAATGAGGAAAAGCATTATACACTACTGCGCAATCAAATTCTTCATCAAAGCCGAGATTTTCTGCATCCTTACATATAAAATCCACATTTTCATATTCTTTAAATTTGCTTTTCGCTTTTTCTATCATTTTCGGGGAAAAATCAACACCCACGCACCTTGAAACACCTCTTTTTACATAATCAGGAATTAAAACACCTGTTCCGCAAGCTATATCAATAACCCGGCAACCCTTAAAAACCCCTACTGTATCGAGAATTTTATCTGTTTTCCATTGGGTTTTTACCATATTTTCATCCCAAAGCTCCGCCGATGAATCAAAAAAATCAATTATTTCCTTTTTATCCATATATTTATTCTCCGTTAAAAACAAAACAACTTAACAACAACAGTCATAACAACCAAGAAAACAAGGTTTATAAATGTAAACATACAAAAATATTTTTTTGTTTGACCGGGATATAAAATTCGATATTCATTAAACGTAATAAGGCTCGCAAGGGATGCTATCAGCGTTCCTGTTCCGCCTATATTAACGCCTAAAAGAAGAGAATGATAATCTGAAGTAAAACGGGAAAGCAAAATTGCCGAAGGCACATTACTTATTATCTGACAGGAAAATATGCTTACAAGAAGCGGATCCCTCCTTAAAAGGTTAGAAACAAATTCATTTACCTGCTCTATTCGAGAAAGATTTCCTGCAAAAATAAAAAAGAAAAAGAAGGTTCCCAGCAAAGCGTAATCAACCATAAAAAGAGCTTCTTTATCAATCAACAAAAGAATTGCCGGTATTACAATAAGCCCCACCCAAAACGGAATAATGCGAAAAACTATAAGTATTGCAAAAATAAACATAAGACCATAAAGTATTGTTTTCTTTATTTTCAGCTTTTCGGGAAAAACATCAGTCAAAACAAACCTTTCCGGCTTTACAAAAAAACAACCTGCAACAAGAAGCGCTACCGCAAGCAAAAACGGCGGCAGCATTATCTGCATAAACTCCCCTGTAGAAATATTGAAATAAGAATACAAATATAAATTTTGAGGATTTCCAAAAGGTGTAGGGTGAAAGGAATTATCCGAACCGTGTTTTCTACAGGCGAATTTCCGTTCATCCTGTGTTAAAATACTCGCCAATCCGAAAGGATTAGCTGCGTTTTTGCCTTGTCTGACCAAAAATCCGCACTGTATAAAATCTTCGACCTAAAAGCTAAAGATTTTTATTGGATTTTTGGTGTTGAGGGCGAAGATAGGCTGGCGCCTTTCAAGACCGAAACGCCGAAAAGACTTAAAAAGATTAGCTTTTAGGCAGGTTCGGTTAATCCCTTTCACCCTAAGCATTCCACCGAGATTCGCAGAAATATTTTGCAAAATGAAAAGATACGCCATATACTTCTCTTTTTTTGCGGTAGTTAAAGCAAAATAACCTAACGGCAAAAAGGTAATAAGCGCCATATCATTTGCAATTATCATTGAACCCAGAAAGGTAATAACAACAAGAAGCAGAAAAAGTCCTCTCAAATTTCCCGAAAGAAGCACAAGGCGCCTTGCAGTAATTGTAAAAAACTTCACATTTCTTAACGCGCATATAACCGCTAAAGTCAAAAACAAGCATGCGAGAGTTTTCCAATCAAAATAGCTTAAATATTCCTTATCCGGCGGCACAAAAAAACATGTAACAAGAACCGCCGCCATCGCAATACAAAAAACGCTATTCTTCTTTATAAATTTTAATAAAGCCATATTCATTCCCCTTTTTAAATCGATATCATAATACATCCGTTAAACCACTTTTTCAATAGGAAATTCAACAATAAAATTTCATTTTTCCTATTGTTTATTTTTTCAACCTTTGATAAACTGAAAGCTAATAATACTTAAGGGCGTGTTTTTATGGGAAAAATAAAAATTGGTATTTTCGGAGCCGGAAGAGGAATTGATATTGCAAAAAATTTAATGCTTATTGAAGACTGCGAAATTGTTGCTCTTTGTGATTTTATTGAAAAACGAAGAAATGAAGGTCTTGAAAAGCTGGGCAAGAAGGTTGCAGCTTTTGAAGACTTTGACAGCTTTATCAAATCTGAAATGGATGCAGTTGTTATCGCTAACTATTTTCATGAGCACACCCCATTTGTTATTAAATGCTTTGAAAAAAACATTCATGTTTTCTGCGAATGTATTTCTAACGGAACAATGGCAGAGGGCGTTGAGCTTATAAGAGCTTATGAGAAAACAAATTCAATTTTTATGCTTGCCGAAAATTATCCTCAGATGATTTTCAACCGCGAAATGAAACGGGTTTGCGAGGGCGGAACTCTCGGAAAAATTATTTATGCCGAGGGCGAATATAATCATTCCTACCGCCCCGATGACATTGATTTTTCCAAGGGCTTTGTTTATTTTCCGGAGCATTGGAGAAACTTTTTACCTCGTTCATACTACATAACCCATTCTCTCGCTCCGCTTATGTGGTCAACGGGAGCAACTCCCAAAAGAGTCTGCGCAACTCCCGTTTTCTCGCCCATCGAAGAAAAGATAACCGCAAGGCGCGTTGGAGACAGAGCCGCTATTATAACAACTCTTAACGATGACGATTCTGTTTTCAGAGTAACAGGCTGCGCCGCCTTCGGCGCCCATCATAACTCCTACCGACTTTGCGGCGAAAACGGACAAATCGAAAATCTTCGGGGAATGGGAACCCGGGTTATGCTTCGCTATAATGAATGGTCAGTTCCCGAGGGTAAAGAAGAAACTAATCTTTATGAGCCCTCCTGGAATGATGTTGACGAGGATTTCATCAACCGAAGTGGTCACGGAGGCGGTGATTACATTGTTGCAAGGATGTTTCTTGATTGCATAAGGGAAAACAAGCAGCCCGAGCACCCTTACGACATTCACTCTGCCGTTGCAATGGCTTCAACGGCAATTCTTGCCCATCGCTCAATTTTAAACGGCGGAATCCCTTACGATATCCCCGATTTTCATTTAGAAGAATGCAGAAAGCAGTATGAAAACGACAGGCAGTCGCCTTTCTGCTTAACCGACGGCACCGCCCCAAATATACCCTGTTGCTCAAAGCCCGATTATTCTCCTGCAGAGGAGCAGATTGAAAAAATGAGAGAGCTTCTCAACAGCCGATAATATTGCTATTTACTTATTTTTAATTTAGTATTATAATTACATAAGTAAAAAACCGAAAGGATATGATAAAATGAAATACATCGGATTTGCTTTACTTGCTGCTTTGGCTGTTTTAATTGTTTTAATTGCAGTTGCGGCAATCAGGGCAGCGAAAATTAAGGCTAAGCCTAACAAAAACGCTCCCGCAATTAACCCAACAAAAGAAGAAGCAGATAATTACGCTCAAAAGCTTTCGGAAATGGTAAAAATTCCTACAATTTCTTTAAGAGGAAACCATGACCTCACCGAGTTTTACAAGCTCCACGAAGTAATGAAAAATAATTTTCCGCTTGTTTTCTCAAAGCTTGAATGCACTGAAATAGAGGGAAATCTCCTCTTGCGCTGGCCCGGCAAAAACCCCGAAAGAAACGGTCTTCTTCTTATGGGTCATCAGGATGTTGTTACCGCAGATGAACCCAATTGGGAGCGCGACCCCTTCTCAGGAGAAATTGCCGACGGCAACATTCACGGCAGAGGCTCAATGGATTGCAAATCAACTGTTTTTTCAGAATTTCAGGCTATCGAGGAGCTTCTTGAGGAAGGCTTCGAGCCCCCCTGCGATATTTACCTTGCAACTGCGGTTGATGAAGAAATTTCGGGCGAGGGTGCACCTAAGCTTGTTAGCTACTTAAAATCAAAAGGTGTTCATCTTGATGTTGCAATGGATGAAGGCGGCGCCATTCTTAAAGACCAGCTTCCTACAATGAAGGGTTGGTGTGCCGCAATCGGTCTTCTTGAAAAAGGCTATATTGACCTTAAGGTTATTGCAAAGGGCAAGGGCGGTCACTCCTCCACACCCAAGAGCAACACCCCTCTTGCAAGGCTTTCAAAGTTTGTTGCTGATATTGAAAAGGATAAGCCCTTCAAGGCTGAAATTTCAGGCGCAGTTTATGCAATGCTTGATGAAGCTGCCCCCTTCTTAGGCTTCCCCCTCAGAATGGTTCTGGGTAATATGTGGCTCTTTAAGGGCTTGCTTACAAAGGTTCTCCCTATGGTTTCACCAATGTGCAACGCTTTTGTTAAAACCACTTTCTGCTGCACAATGGCAGAAGGCTCTCATACTCCCAACGTTATCCCTTCGGAAGCTTATATTGTTTGCAACCTCAGAACCTCTCCCCATCAGAATGTTGAGGAATCTCTTGCAGTTCTTAAAAAATATGCAGATAAATATGACCTTGAATTTGAAATTATTCACGCAAGACACGCTTCAAATACCGTTGATTACAAGGGCGAGGAATTCGGCTATCTCAAAAAATGCCTCAACGAATGTTACCCCGATGCAGGCGTTATCCCCTATCTTATGACCGGCGGAACAGACTGCCGCCATTACGAAGAAATTGCAGATAACTGCTTGCGCTTCTGCCCCATTAAAATGAGCAATGCTCAGCTTGCGGCAATGCACGCGGCAAACGAAAGCATAGGTGTTAAAGAGGTTGCAGATTGCGTTAAGTTCTACAAATACTACATAAAAAACCACAAATAAAACATTTGGCTACTTGCTTTTTTAAGCAAGTAACCGTTTTTTATTTATTCACATCTTTCAAAATACAATTTCCATCCCGCGTATACTGCACAACCGTCATTGAAATATTATCAAGAGAAAAGAAGAATTTTCTTGTTTCCAATCCCAAAGCAGTCGGAATAAGATATTCAAGCATTCCGTGGTGGCTAAAAACCGCAACTCTGTTGCCGTATGTATAATTATCTTTTATATAGTCAATCACCTTTTTTGCCCGAAGATTATTATCTTCAACTGCTTCGCAACCGAACTCATATTCCATTGTGCCGAAAAGCTTAGGGCACATTTTTGTATTTTGATAATACTTTTTCAGGTATTTCTCACTGCAACCGAAATAACCGGGAGTGCAACCGCATTCAATAAGTTCGGGGCAAATATAAAGAACAGGCTTATCGACTTTTGCCTTACAAACACCCGTTGCAGTTTTAAAAGCTCTTAAAAGCGAACTGGTTATATAACCATCAATCTCTATATCTTTCAGCTTTTCTCCCAATATATCGCATTGCTTTTCGCCAAATTCTGTCAATTCACCATCGCAATTATCCCTGTCACCTATATCCTTATAATCAGTTTCGGCATGGCGAATAAAAACAATTTCTAATATATCTTTGTTTTCCATCTAAACCAACCTCTCTGCTAACGCTTTTTGTTGCTCCTTATAAAACTTATGAACATTTTTAAATGCCTCAACTACGCAATAAAGGGCGTAAATGCCATATATCAGGTAAGTAACCTGGCTGATGTCATTCATCGCCATCTGCACATTTAAAAATAAACCAACAACCGCCTGAATAATCCAAAGATATGTATATTCTATGTATGCAAGCATTGTAAGAATAGGAACTATAAAACCAAATAAAAACAAAAGGCTGTCAAAAATTGCATATTCATATTTAAGGTGATAAAACACTCCTGCTACTATCGCCCATAACAGCATTACAAATACACTAAAAATTATTCTCTGCTTAGTAGTCATTTTTTTAAATATTGCTGTTTTCTTGTAAGCATTTTGCTTCCATCTGAAAAATGTCATAAGCTGAATGGGGAAGCTGAAAAGCACCGATGATGCTGCTGAAGCATAAACGCCCATAATAATATAGGTTACCGTGTAAAGAAGAGCGTTCCCCGCCCCTATTAAAACACCGATTCGGTTGGCCTCCGACTGAAATGCCATAACAAAAAGCGAAACAAAAAGCGGTATCATAAGAAAAAATTTCTGCTTGCATAAAATGCCTGCTGCAAGAATAGCCGCTGCAGTTACCGCTATGATAATTTTTTTATAGTTTTTCATTTTTCTTTATTTCTCAAAATATATTGCACCGCTCTGAGCAAAAATTAAGGGTGGCAATTTCATTCCCTTTTGCTCAGGAATTCTCGATGCTATAGCGAAATCGTGGATTTTGCTGTAGAAGAAGCCGGGCTCAAAAACAACATGAGCGCATAAAAAGCCCTCTTTTTTAACAGGTAAGGTAACGGTATAATCCTCTTTTTTCTTTGCAGTGTAAGAAAAGCATTCACCGTCATTATCAAAAACAATCAGTTTATGATTTTTCTTAAGCTTTTTAACATTTATCGTAACGGTTGTGTTTTCGCTAAGCTTTACAGTATCGCCTAAAACAGAATCACCGCTTACGATATCAATAAACGTAGTGCCCACATCAAAGCAAATTGTTGTGCGCCCTTTTACGATAGCGTCAAGTATATCCTCAGAAGAATTCGATTTTGCGTAAACATATGTAACAGGCCAGGTCAAAAGGTTTGTTACAACGTAGTCCTTATGGTAATCGCTTCCGCCAACAACAGGAAGCTTGTGGCCGTTTTTTAACTGCTCATGCCACCATTCCGTGCATTCAAGGTTATCAAAATGAGTCGGAGCGTTCCACACCTCAAGAACATCTATATCAGCTGCATTCTTTTCCCATCTCCAAGGGCATTGCTTGCAATGGGGATGGTTCATACAAATAACCGCACCCCGCCTTTTAGCCTCATCCTTTATACGCAAAAAATCCTCGTAAGCTTCGCAGGTGTCATAATCCTCTTGGTCTATAACATCCTTAACGCCCCACATATTGCAATGACCGCCGTGCTTTGTAAGCTCAGCGCCATAAATGAGAGTTAATCCCTCAACCTTCGGAAGCTCCTTGCAATTAACGTTGTGGTCGGTAATCATAAGAAAATCAAGCTTATTCTTTTTTGCCTTTTCGATAACCTGCTCCAGAGTCAACCCTCCGTCAGAAGCGACTGTATGACAATGGGGCACTCCTGCATACCATTTATAACCTGCCTGGCTCATAATAACTCTCCTTTGCAAACTAATATAATTCAGTATAAATTCTATGGGGAATTTTGTCAAATAAAAGCCTTCAACCAAACCAATTAGTGTAATTTTTTTGTTTACACCGGATTTTAAACCCTATAAAATCAAACTCCAAATATAGCATAATCATTTTCAGTACAAGATTTTGCAATATAATCGCTTTTCGAAAGCCCGTTTTTCTTTTCTTTATATGCTTTAAGAATTTCCCTGCTCATATTAGTTAAATCGTCACGAGAAAGTGCATCTTCGATGCTTAACAATAAAACCTCACTATTTTCATAACCATCTGATTCAGGGTCACCTGATATATAATCCATTGTAAAAACTGCACACCACTGTTCGCTTTTGAACTGCATTGAATATAACTCTTTGGTTTTACAGAAAACATTAGTTTCCTCAAGAATCTCTCTTTCAATTGCGGATATTGGTAATTCATTTTCTTTAACATATCCGCCGGGCAAGAGAATTCTGTCTTTCGCTGTCCCATAGGTATGACGCACGAGCAAAACTTTATTTTCAATCTCAATAATACCGCAAACTGCAAAGTGTTTATTATTGTTAACATTCTTCGATTTTTTAAAGAAACTCATTTCATCAACTCCCTTGATAAATTATAATATATATCATTAAATTATTCAACGGCAATGATTATTGCTTGTAAATCAAACGCAAACGGGCTCAATGCAGTTAACATCCGGCTCGTCTGTTGTAAACAAATTGTCGTAGATTAAAGTTCTTCTTAAAAGTAAAAAAAATAAAGGATACCGGATGGTATCCTTTATTTTTGTCTTTACAGGACAGAATGACACCCCTCAAAGTTCTTTATCAAGCGTCTTCAATTCCATCTCTATGTCAGTTGTTCTTATCGTTCGCTTATTTCCTTTTATTGCAATCGTCATGTTTCTTGTTCGGAAAATTTCTTTTGCCGCCTGAATTATCTGTTCTTTTGTAATATTATTAAATCTCCCATAAAATTCATCGGAATAATCAATGGAATCTGTTTTTAAGATATGATTATAATATGCCATACTCCAATTCAAGTCGTCAGGCTTATCCAATTCCATTAGTGAATTGCTCATTTCATACTTTAAGTTTGCATCAAAATTGAACTGTCCGTTTTTTACATGATTCAAAAGGCTGACAATTATTCTGACAGCATCCACAATTTTTTCTTTTCCAACCTCAAACTTAAAGTTTATATTTCCGATATTGTCATATTGCTCTAAAGTGCTTT
>JAZUOA010000029.1:0-20823 GCA_045604445.1 Acutalibacteraceae bacterium | reverse complement strand
CTCATCGGTTCTGCAGGTGTTTCCGCAGTTCCTATGGCTGCCCGGGTATCTCAGGTAGTTGGTCAGAAGGAGAACCCCAAGAACTTCCTTCTCATGCACGCTATGGGACCCAACGTTGCAGGTGTTATCGGTTCTGCTGTTGCAGCAGGCGTATTCCTTGCACTCTTTGGTGCTTAATTTGATACACGAAAGAAAGGAAATTAATTATTATGGCTAAAAATCCCTTAAGAATTACCGATACCATTCTTCGTGACGCTCATCAGTCTCAGGCTGCTACACGTATGCGCCTTGAGGATATGCTCCCCGCTTGTGAGCTCCTCGATAATATGGGTTATTGGTCACTTGAATGCTGGGGCGGCGCTACATTCGACTCCTGCCTTCGTTATCTTAAAGAAGACCCTTGGGAGAGGCTCAGAAAAATTAAAAAGGCTTGCCCTAACACCAAGCTTCAGATGCTTCTCAGAGGTCAAAACCTTCTCGGTTATCACCACTATCCTGATGATGTTGTTCGTATGTTCGTAAAAAAGAGCATTGAAAACGGCATCGATATTATAAGAATCTTTGACGCTCTTAACGACGTTAAAAACATAGAAGTTGCAGTTGATGAAACAGTTAAAAATGGTGCTATTGCATCAGGTGCTATCTGCTACACCATCAGCCCTATTCATACTCTTGATTCTTATGTTGAGCTTGCAAAAAATATGACAAAGCTCGGTTGCCAAACCATTGCCATTAAAGATATGGCAGGTATTCTCAGCCCCGCAGAAGCATATAAGCTCGTTTCACGCCTTAAAGAGGCTGTTGATGCACCGCTTGTTCTTCACACCCACTGCACAACAGGCCTTGGATTTATGACATGCCTTAAAGCAGTTGAAGCAGGCGTTGACGTTATCGATACCGCTATTTCCTCTATGAGCGGTGGCACAGCTCAACCTGCAACTGAAACTCTTAACTATTCCCTTGCAGAGCTAGGTTATGAAACAGGCCTTAACAACGAAGCCCTCAGAGACATTGCTGATTTCTTTAAGCCTATCAGAGCAAATGCTCTTGAAAGCGGTCTTCTTAACCCTACCGTGCTTACAACCGATACTAAAGCGCTTGATTATCAGGTTCCCGGCGGTATGCTTTCAAACCTTGTTGCCCAGCTTACTGCTCAGGGCAAAATGGATAAATTTGATGAGGTTCTTCTTGAAACACCCAGAGTTCGCGAGGATTTAGGTTATCCTCCCCTTGTTACCCCTATGAGCCAGATGGTTGGTGTTCAGGCTACTGCAAACGTGCTTGCAGGCGAGCGTTATAAAAACGTTTCTAAAGAAGTTAAATCATATATTATGGGTGAATACGGCAGCGCTCCGGGCAAAATCAACGAGGATGTTGCAAAGCTTATCCTTGGCGACGCAGAGCCCATAAAGGGCAGATATGCTGATTCTCTTGAACCTGCTTTTGAAGCTGCAAAAGCAGAAATCGGCAAAAAAGCAAAAAGCGATGAAGATGTTCTTTCTTATATTGCATTCCCCACCCAAGCAGAAAACTTCTTTGATTATCGCGATGAAATGGCTTCTAAAACCTATAGCTATGAAATCAAAGCTATTGACTAAGGAGGATTTATTATGATGCTTCCTTTACTTGCTAAGGCTTTTACTGTTGGTGATGCCGGCGGAACTTCTGTTATGGGCTTTGTGATAGTTCTTGTGGTTCTTGCGGCCATCGCAATTTTCGTTAAACTTCTTTCAAAAATCATTTCAGGTACAACATCCAAAAAAGATGACAAACCGAAGGATACATCGGTAGCAGAAAGTGTTGCCGTTGCAAACGATACCCCTGTTCAAAATACAGAAAATCCTGTTAAAGATGCTATATCTGCTCCGGAACTCCCCTACACACCCGGTTATGTTACACTTGATGGTGTTGCCGAACAGGATGCGGCTGTTGTAATGGCTATAATCTCGGATAAAACAGGTATCCCCCTTGAAAGACTTTGCTTTAAATCTATAAGAAGACTTAATCAAGAGCCTGTTCTTGAAAATGTCGCTGAACAGGATGCAGCTGTTATTATGGCAATTGTTGCAAATAAAACAGGCATTGCTCTTGAAAATCTTTACTTTAATTCTATTAAATTAGTGGAGGAATAAGATATGAAATACAATGTTACTTTAAACGGTAAAATTTATGAAGTTGATGTTACAGAAACAGATGCAGTTGTAACAGGTGTTACACAAGTACCCGTTGCCGCAGCTGCTCCCGTTATTGCAGCTCCTGTTGCTGCACCCGTAGGTGCTGCCCCTGTAGCAGAAGCTCCCGCAGCACCTGCCGCAGTTGCAGACGGTACACAGGTTAAAGCTCCTATGCCCGGCACAATTCTTGCAGTTAAGAAAAATGTAGGCGATGCAGTTAAAGCAGGTGACGTTATTCTTGTGCTTGAGGCTATGAAAATGGAAAACGACATCGTTGCTCCCTGCGACGGCACAATTAAATCCATAAACGCTCCCAAGGGCACAACAGTTAACACTGATGACGTTCTCGCTGTTATCTGATTTGGCTTGAAAGGATATAATAAATGGATATTTCTTCGATTTTAACAAATTTATGGGAACAATCCGGTTTTGCCCTTTTGGAATGGCAGAATCTTGTAATGTTGGGTGTTGCATTTTTCTTTTTGTTTCTTGCCATAAAAAAGAAATATGAACCTCTTTTGCTTGTTCCGATTGCATTCGGAATAATTCTTGCCAATCTCCCCGGCGCGAATATGATGTTAGATACTACAGGCGGCCAATTAGGCAGCATCGGTCAAGCTGTTATTGAAGGAACGCATTGGTATGATTCCGGTGTTCTTCGTATTCTTTACGTAGGCGTTAAATCAGGTATATTTCCCTGCCTTATTTTTATGGGTGTGGGTGCAATGACCGATTTCGGCCCTCTTCTTTCAAACCCCATAAGCCTTTTGTTAGGCGCAGCAGCTCAGCTTGGTGTTTATTGCGCTTTTCTGCTTGCAATCGCTTTTGGCTTTGAGCCTGCAGAGGCGGCTTCAATTGCTATCATAGGCGGTGCAGACGGCCCCACGGCAATTTTCCTTACATCAAAGCTTGCTTCGCACTTATTGGCTCCTATTGCATTGGCGGCATATTCCTATATGGCTCTTATCCCCATAATTCAGCCGCCCATCATGAAGCTCCTTACAACTGAAAAAGAACGCAAGGTTGAAATGAAGCAATTGAGAAAGGTTTCAAAAACAGAAAAGATAATTTTCCCTGTTGCCGTTCTTATTCTTTGCGCCTTCCTTCTTCCCTCGGTTGCTCCCCTTCTCGGTATGCTTATGCTTGGTAACCTTTTCAAAGAATGCGGAGTTACGGAAAGGCTTTCCGATACCGCTCAAAATGCACTTATGAATATTGTTACCATTATGCTTGGCGTTACCGTAGGTGCTACAGCAAATGGTCAGGATTTCTTACAGCTTAAAACAATTCTTATTATTATTTTAGGTCTTGTTGCATTCTGCTTCTCCACCGCAGGCGGTGTTCTTTTCGGAAAGCTTCTTTACATCGTTACAAAGGGTAAAATTAACCCCCTTATCGGCGCGGCTGGCGTTTCTGCCGTTCCTATGGCAGCTCGCGTTGCGCAGAATGAGGGCAGAAAATATAATCCTACAAACTTCCTTTTAATGCACGCTATGGGCCCCAACGTTGCAGGAGTTATCGGCTCCGCAGTTGCCGCCGGCTTCCTGCTTGCAGTATTCGGATAATGAAAATCTAAAAAAGAGGATGTAAAAAAAGCGCAGACCGCACAAAACAATATAAAGCAAGGGACTTTCGCAGGTTTCAAAGCCTGTAAAAGTCCCGATTTTTCATAAACACATAAATAAAGAGAATTATTTGTGTTTTGTTCTACAAACAAACCTCGCCACTCCACGTACCTTTGTACGCCTTCGGTTAACCAAAAACACGGCTAAAGCCTTGTTTTTGCTCGGTTTGTTCGTTCTGCATCATTTTTTCCTATCCCCTAAAAATGAGCTGTAAAAAAACGAGAGTTTTTTTACAGCCACTTTTTAATTTAACGCCACTCTCGTGAAAAGGCGCTTCATCTCTCCGGCAAGGCGGCTTCTTTCTTCTTTAGTAAGGCTGACCTTGTTATCCACAATTTCCTTTGCGGTTTTTTGTGCCTCATAAAGAATTCGTGTATCAGTCATAAGATTTGCTATTCTCATATCAGGAAGACCATGTTGCCGAGAACCGAAGAAATCTCCGGGTCCACGCATTTCAAGGTCTTTTTTTGCTATTTCAAATCCATCGGTTGTTCGGCACATTATATCAAACCTTTCTTTTGCCTCATCGTTTTGAGCATCTGATAGAAGGATGCATGTGCTTTCCTGAGTTCCTCTGCCAATTCTGCCCCTAAGCTGATGAAGCTGAGAAAGTCCGAAACGCTCCGCGTTTTCAATAGCCATAACAGTTGCATTGGGAACATCAACGCCAACCTCAATAACAACAGTTGAAACAAGTAAATCTATTTCACCTGCATAAAATCTTTTCATTACTGCATCTTTTTCCTTGGCTTTCATTTGGCCGTGTAGAAGCCCTAAAGTGCAATCAGTAAAATATGTGCTTTTAAGATAATCATAATATTCTGTTGCAGGAATCAGCTGGCTGTCGCTTTCTTCAACAAGGGGGCAAACTATATATGCTTGCCTTCCCTGAGCTATATGCTTTCGGATAAACATATATATCCTCTCATGAAAGCTTGTAGGAACGCAATAAGTTTTTACGGGATGCCTGCCTTTAGGCAATTCATCAAGAACAGAAATATCCAAATCACCGTAAATCATCATTGCAAGGGTCCTCGGAATAGGGGTTGCAGACATAACAAGGGTATGGGGATTATTTCCCTTACCCGATAAAGCCGCCCTTTGCCCCACACCAAAGCGGTGTTGTTCATCGGTGATAACAAGCCCTAAATTATTAAATGTAATATTTTCCTGAATAACTGCATGGGTACCGACAACAATGTGGCTTTCACCATTCTGCAATTTTTCTGCAATAAGGCGTTTGTTTTTTGCAGTTACTGAACCTGTTAAAAGCTCAATATTAACCTCTTCACCTAAAAAACCCTTAAGAGTTTTATAATGCTGAGCAGCTAAAACCTCAGTAGGCGCCATAAGCGCACTTTGAAATTTATTTTTATAAGCGTTATACATTAGCGCTGCCGCAACAGCAGTTTTACCCGAACCAACATCACCCTGCAAAAGTCTGTTCATCGGGCTATCCCCCATCATATCGCCTAAAGCCTCTTTTACTGCTCTTTTTTGGGCATTAGTAGGCTCGAAGGGAAGCGATTCAAAAAATTGAGCAGTATAATCATTTTTTATCGAGCAGGGTATGCGCCCTGAACCCGATGTTTTTTCAGTCAGAAGCCCTAACTGCAAAAGAAGAAGCTCCTCAAAAATCAACCTTCTTTTTGCAAGAGCAAGCTGCGCCTCGCTTTCAGGGAAATGAACATTCCTGAGCGCGTCTTCAAAGCCCATAAGCTTATATTTTTTAATTATATAATCAGGAATTATCTCCGGCAAGCTACCCTTTATTTCCTCCAGAGCGTTTTCCACTATACGCTCTGTTACCTTTGACGGCATAGCCGCAGTTGCTTTATAAACAGGTCTTATTCTTTGCTTCTCAGGTTTTTTCTCAAAACGCGGAGAAAGCATAGTTTTATTATTGTATTTATCTTTTGTTATTTTTCCGAAAAACAGATATTCCTCATCTTCAACAAGCTGATCTTTAACATATTTATTATTAAAAAATGTTACAGGGATATAATCGCTACCGTCTGAAACAACTGTTTTTACGAGGATTCTTCCGCCATTTATTTTAACTACCTGAGGTCTTTGAGCAACAATTGCTTTAATGCAAACATTTTCTCCGATTTCCACATCGCGCAAAAGCTTTACATTATTCCAGTCTTCATAAGCGCGAGGATAATTTCTTAAAACATCGCCTATACTGTAAACACCCTGCTTCGCAAGGCTTTTTGCTCTTGTTTCTCCTACACCCTTAATAAACTGAACTCTGGTATCAAAATCTGCCACGGAATCACCCCTTTTCTATTAAACTTTAAAGCATTATATTTTAATTATCCCGTTTTGCAATAAAACAACAAAAACCATTAAACCTGCCTGCAAAATAATTACGGCAGGCAAGCCTATCATAAATTTTTTATGCTTGGTTTTATGCCTGATAAGCTTCATTGTTAAATATTCTCCTAAGCTACCACCCAAAAAAGCTAAAATAAACAGAGTTTTTTCAGGAATTCTGCGTTTTGGCAGTTTTTTTGCCGCAAGCTTATCATAAGCAGTTATTATAGCAGTTATTAAATTTGCACCCAAAAAATATATCAAAAAATATTCATTCATAAAATAATAAGGACAAACCACCGGTTTCCCGGTGGTTATAAATCACTCTGTTACAACGCCTTTTTTAAGAATAACATTTGCATAAAGAGCCATTTCGCTTGTTGCAATAATTGCGTAAGCGGTTTTTGCTCTGTCATAAAAAGCAAATCTTTCGATTTCTGTCATCTTTGTTTCACCGTTGTTTTTATTAATAATTTCCTGATACTCTGCCCATATTGTAGGAGTAGGGTCACCCTTAGTTGTTTGCATAAGCATAACGGGGCTTTCAACATAAGTATCAAGGGGCATAAGCTTTAAAATTGCATCTAAAAGCTCAGGAACATTGTGACCATCGCAACGAATAAGCCTTTGAGCGTTTGAGGCTGCAGGAAAATTGCCGTCACCTATAACGATTTCATCGCCATGACCCATTTCATCAAGAATCTTTAAAAGCTCGGGTGAAATAATATTAGGAATACCTTTTAACATAATAATTACCTCCGTAATTGTTCTTTCTTATTTCTTTAATTGTCTTATATCCTCGCCGTAAAATTCAATTATTTCAAATCCGCTGAGGCGAGATATAAGCCTTTGTCCGTAGCGCTCTTCAAGCTGTTCTTTGGATAAATTAGAAATGATAATTGTGGGCTTGCCTGCAAGCACCGCATTATTAACAATTTCGTTTATTGCGGCAACTCCGAATGGTGTTAAAAATTCAGCACCCAAATCATCAATTATGAGCAAATCATTTTTTTCAAGCTCCTCTTCAAAGCTTTCATTGCTTTTGCCGAAATGCTCATTTTGCATTTGCTTTATAATTTTTCCTGCAGAAGCATAATAAACGCTATAGCCCTTTTGAGTTACCTTGTTAAGCACTGCAAGGGCAAGGTGGGTTTTACCTAACCCTGTGCCACCGCTGAAAAAGAAGCTGGGGCTGTCAGGTGAAAAATTCTCTGCATAATCCTTAAGCATTTCATAACATCCGCGCATAATATCGCGATAGGAAAAGCCCAATTGAGAATCTTTAATTTCGCTATAATATTTTAAATCAAAGGAATCAAAGGTTGATTTTGCAAGCAACGGACTGCAAGCTAACTCACCTATTGAAAGCTTTTGAAGCAAAGCTATATGGCAAGAGCAAAGCTTCCCGTTGAAAATTCCGGAATCGTTACATAATTTGCAAGAATAGGGAACCTCTAAATAATCCTCAGGGTAACCTGCAGCTTTTAAAAGCTCTTTTCTTTTCGCCTGAGCATTTAAATTTTTTTCGGCTATTTTTGCAACATCAATATCCTTTTTTCCTGCACCTACACAGCTTATTACCTGCAAGGCTGCTTGCTTCATTTCATTTTCAATTTCGATTAACCGGGGGTATTTTGCAATAAATTCTTTTCTTCTTAAAGCCGCAAGCCTTTCCGCTTGATCCCGGCGAGATTTAAGCTCAGCTTCCGCTTTATTGTAAATCATTTCCGAAAATTTCATTACTGCTCATCCTCCTCTGCATATTTTTTTATCCAATCAAGCACACCTTTTTTGCCCACATCCTCAGTATTGTAGGATTTTTTTACCTCGGCAGGTATAGCTTTTTTGTTTTTTTCTTTTACTTCTTCGGGCATTTTGATTCCTTGGTTACGCCATTTTTTCAAAAGCTTTCCCGCATCAGCCAAAACATTTTTTGCTTCCTCAAGAGCGTATATTATAAGTTGCTCTGAGCAATCCCAATCAACTGCCCAGCATCTTAAATGTTTGGCAATTCGCTGAGTGGGAGCATCGCCGGAAAAGCCTGCAACAGCCTTTACGGCAATAAATGTTTTATTTATTTTTTCCAATGCCATCAGCTCTTCTTCAACAAGCTCCAGCGAATCAATTCCCCGTTTTGCCCAATCCTCTGCTCTGTTTTTAATAGCAGAAGATGATAACTTACCCTCGCATTTCTGATGTTGAATAAGAGTTATTATTACCTCAGGCGGAAAACCGTAATAATCATAAATCATCAAAAGCAGCGCCTGAGTATCATAACCGAAGGTGCCTATTATTTTTTGCACCTCTGTGTAAATGATTTCTAACTCAGGAGATTCTGCCAATCTTTTTGCAATATCTCTTTGAGTAGGTTTTTTAACAGGCAACGGCTTGTAAGCAGTTGCATCTTGCTGCTCTGCTTTTTCTTCCAAAACAGGTTTAACCATTTTTGCATTGGCAATAGCCGCTTCAACTGCTTGAGAGCTTATTTTTTCGTCTGTTATTTCTATAACATTATGAGCCTCCCAATATTCAAGGCAATCAAGCACATCGCACTCGGCAAGCCCCGTGCACATACTAATTTGCTTTGCATCAGCGGTTCCTTGGGAGTTTCTTAAAATAAAAAGCAAAACCTTAAAACTTGCCGCGGAGGCAAGTTTTAAGTGCTTATCGATTATATCTGACGGCACCGCAACAGCACCATTCAGATAATTACATTTGATTTTAATCATTATTCAGGAAATTTAACAATAACACCAACGGATTTTCCGTTAATATACTGAGCTATTCCTTTCATATCAATATCTTTTGAAAGCGTTCTGCCTGCAACAATATAACCGCCGTCATTACCTATGCAAATCGCATTTGCGCTATCATCCTTTGTTCCGCCGAAGGAGCGAGCCCAGGAAAGATCACCATATTTATCAAATGAAGCTATTACCATATCATCTCCGCCGCGAGTTGTAATGCCTTTAAGATCGCGGGTTGATGAATTACTGTAGCCGGCAACAATAAAATCTCCATTATCCTTTTCAACTATTGCTGTGAGATTATCGTTATTCTGACCGCGGAAAGCAGTTGCAAATCTCAAAAATAAATCTTCATCAAATTTCATAATGTAGGCATCATAACCGCCTCTGGATGCAAGATCTGAAACAAACATACTGTCGGTAGAGCCTGCATCAGAAGAATTCGAGCGACCAACAACAGCTACACCGCCGTTTTTGCAGGATGTAATAGCATTAAAGCCTTCAATGCCTGTTCCTGCAATCGGTGCAATATCAATATATTTACCGTCAGCAGAGAATTTTGCTACACCGCCATCGGAATAACCCATATTTTTGAATAACTCCCCTGAGTAGAAATTTCCCACGCAGAAAATATCACCCTCAGTGCCTACAGCAACACCGCTGAAGGTATCCTTATCGCCGCCTACAATATTTTTAAATACCAATTCACCATTTGAATTGTACTTAACTATACAAGCAGCTGTTTTCAATTCAGGCTTACCAAAGCCTTTGGCATCACCATCGTTATTACCTACAGAGCCAACAGCGATTATACCGCCATCATGAGTAAGAGTAGCACCATTGAAAAGGTCAACTGTTGATGTTCCGAATGTTTTGCACCAAACCTCTTTACATTCTTCATTGAATTTATAAACAACGCCATCATAGTAGCCTTTACCGGTTTTTTCGCCTACATCCTTACCATATCCTACTGCATAGAAGCCACCGTCGGGTGTTGCAACAAGGCTTGTAATTGCAAGCATACCTTTTGTAGAGCCTAAAACCTCCTGCTTAGCAACAGAGCCATCTTCATTATACTTTATCAAAACAGTATAAGGGGGCCAATATTTTAAAGCTTTATTCTCTACAAAATTACCATCCGTTGAGTTAGTAACAATTGCTGTTATGTAGCCGCCATCCTTAAGGGTTGCAACTGAAGAATAATAATCTGCAGCAGTTCCGCCCTTTGAATCCTTCCAATCGATAACAGCCGGGTTAGCAACTGCGGCATTTGTTGTTAATTCAACCATGCTTGTTACCACATTACCCTGATTATCAACACCGGTATTACCTTGACCATCCGTAACCAAAACAGACGATGTTCCGACTACACCCGGTCTTAAGGTTGTAGGAACAAACTCTATTTTTTCTGTAACGGATTCACCGTTTTTATCGGTAACGGCTTCACCCTTAGCATCAGTTACGGGAACATAAACTGTTTCTTCCTTATAAACTACCGTTGTATGAGTGTTGCCTTCATTATCGGTATATTCATGAATCTCTGTCTGAGGAATTACGGTTACCGGTTCACCTTGAGCATCGGTTACAACTTCCCCATTGGTGTCGGTAACAATAATGGGCTCTGGCTTTTCTTTTCTATCCGTGTTTTTAAGCAGCACTGCCACCAAAACTGCAGCCACAGCTATAGCTATAATAACAGGTATTAAAATCAAAGCCTTTTTATTTTTCTTTTTAGGCACTTCCTTTTTAGGAACGACAGGTGGTGGAGCAGGAATTTTTACTTCACCTTCATTGTTTGTAATTTTATTTTCTTCCATTGGAAATCCTCCATAGACTAATTGAAAAAATTTAACTGGCCACCAAACCATATTTTAATAGAGCATGGATAGTCATTTTACTTATATTATCACATATTACTTAATTTTTCAATTGTAAAAACGCATTATTAAGAATTTCATTACATATTACATAAAAATGAGGTGCGTTTATTATGTAATATCAATAATATTTACATTTTACTCAAAAAAATCATTGAAACGCTTAAAAATATGTGCTAAAATACCAAATATAGTTGCCGCATAGTATGATAACTATTAAATTTGTATTTTAATCCGCAACGGTTTTTCCGTTGTTTAGGGAGGAATTCTTATGAAATTATACACACAAGACAACATCAGAAATGTTGTTATTACAGGCCATGGCGGCAGAGGTAAAACAACCCTTGCCGAAGCAATGCTTTACCTTGCAGGTGCTTCAGACCGTTTAGGCAGAGTTGCTGATGGCAACACCGTTATGGACTTTGATGCAGAAGAAAAGAAAAGAAAGGTTTCTGTTTCATCCGCTCTCGCTTGCTGCGAATGGAGAAACAGAAAAATCAATATTATCGACACTCCCGGTCTTTTCGATTTTGAGGGTGGCAGAAGCGAGGGTATCCGCGCTGCAGAAACTGCTATAATCGTTCTTTCCTCAGGTCACGGTGTTGATGTTGGTGCAGAAAAATCTCTTCGCATCGCAGGCAGAAACGGTCTTTCAAAATTTATTGCTGTTTCTAAATGCGATGGTGAAAACCGCGATTTCTACAAAACTCTTAATGCTTTAAAAGAAAAATACGGCACTGCAATCTGCCCTGTTGTTATCCCTTACTTTGTAGGCGGTGTTGTTGATTGCTACGTTAACTTCTTACAGAACAAAGCCTTTAAATACGATAACGGAAAAGCTACAGAGGTTGAAATTCCTCAGGATAGCGTTATTGATGAAATCCATGCAGCATTTACCGAAGCTGTTGCAACTGCAGATGACGAGCTTATGATGAAATTCTTCGATGGTGAAGAATTCACTCATGATGAAATCGTTTTCGGCCTTTCTCAAGGCGTTGCAGATGGTACTGTTGTTCCCGTATATGCTTGTTCAGGTTACACAACTGATGCAGTTGACCTTCTTTTAAACGGTATCACAAAGCTTGCTCCTGCTCCCAAGGGCGAGGGCGATATCCAATGCGATGAAAACGGCTCTCTTGCTGCTATTTGCTTTAAAACCGTTGCTGACCCGTTTATAGGAAAAATGTCCTTCTTCAAAGTTGTTTCAGGTAAAATTACCCCCTCTACAAAGGCATATAATGCAAGAACAGAAGAAGAGGAAAAAATGGGTAAAATCATTACCGTTAAAGGCTCCAAGCAAGAGGATTGTGCAGAAATCATCGCCGGCGATATCGGCGTTGTTACAAAGCTTTCCGGCTTTAAAACAGGCGATACAATGTGCGATGCTAAAAATCCTGTTGAGCTTAAGGGTGTTGATTTCCCTGCTCCCTGCTATTCAATGGCAGTTAATGTTGTTAAAAAAGGCGAAGAGGAAAAGGTTGCTTCCGGTCTTAATAAGCTTCAGGAAGAAGACGGCGCAATGAAGTTCTTTACCAACAAGGAAACTAAAGAACAAGTTATCTCCGGTCTTGGTGAGCAACACCTGGAATCCATCGTTTCTAAGCTTAAAAACAAATTTGGCGTTGAGGTTGAGCTTACTGCTCCCCGCGTTGCATACAGAGAAACAATACGCAAAACTGTTGATAAACAGGGGCGTCATAAAAAGCAATCCGGTGGTCATGGCCAGTTTGGTGATGTTTGGATTCGTTTCGAGCCTTATATGGGTGAAGAGGAATTTGTTTTCACCTCCGATGAAGTTGTAGGTGGCGCAGTTCCCAAAAACTTCTTCCCTGCAGTAGAAAAAGGCTTGCGCGAATGCGTTGCTTCGGGTCTTATAGCCGGTTATCCTATGGTTGGAATTAAGGCTTGCCTCCACGATGGTTCTTATCACCCCGTTGACTCTTCTGAAATGGCATTCAAAATGGCTGCAAGAATCGCTTTCAAGGCTGCTGTTCCTGAAGCAGCTCCTACAATTCTTGAGCCTATCGGCACTCTTAAAGCATATATCCCTGATAATGATTTAGGTGATATTATGGGTGATGTTAATAAGCGCCGCGGCAGAGTTTTAGGTATGGGTCCTGCAGAGGATGCAAAAATGCAGGAGCTTATTGCAGAAGTTCCTATGGCAGAAATGGCAGACTTCGCAATTACCCTTCGCTCCGTAACAGCCGGCAGAGGCTCATTCAGTCTTGAGTTTGCCCGCTATGAAGATGCTCCCGCAAACATTGCAGAAAAAGTTATTGCAGATGCAAAGCTTGCTGATGATGATGAATAAGGAAAAAAAGAATAAAGTAAAAAAATATAGCCTTCCACTTTGGAAGGCTATATTTTTTTTGTTATATTCTTTCTTTTGCATTTTCGTACAGTTTTTCGATTTCTTCAAATTTGCCGTAGTTTTCTTTTTGCTTTACAATTTTTTCTGCATCAAGATAAACTTTCGCTGCACGGTTAAAGTATGCATGTTTATCCATTTCCTCTTTTGAAAGCTTACGAGCATGCTGTCTTTCCTGCTCTGTCTTTTTGATTTCTGCTTTAATTTCTGTTACTTTCGCAGAATCTCTTGCCTTTTTAGCAGCCCTTTTGCCATTATAAAGCTCTTTGAGCTTTGCATCGCATTCATCTTCATCATCGAAGAATTTTTCAAGTACTGCAAAATCAGGCTGTTTAAAACTTTGTCCGTCATTAAAGTATTTTTTAACTGCCTTATAAGAGGTAAGCTTCTTCTTTGCAATTTCAATCGCAGTTTTACGGATCTCTTTCTCTTCCTTTGTTAATTTAGACATTGCTTTTGCAGTTGCAAGCTCTTGTTTAATAAGAGTTATATCTGCATTAAGAAGAGCATCAAGTCCTGCTGAATATACTTTTTCATTTTCTTTCACCTGCAGTTGTACAACAGGTGTTGAAAATTTATCAAGCTCTTCGCAAACAAATTTAGAAATTTCGATTTCTTCATTGAATTCTTTGTATTCTTTATATTGTTTTTTTGGAAGCTTTTTATTTAAAACCTTTGGAGTAGCAACTGCCATCTCTCTTGACTTGCGAATAATGTCAATAGCTTCAACAAGTTGGCCATCATTAAGAACACCATTGCCGTAGTCTTCAAACATAGCACGGACTTTAAGAACTCGAATAACTGATTTTTGTTTTCTTTCATTAAAGTCATACCAAATATATGGAATAACATTCATTAGTGCGCCAAATGCCGCAACAAGAATAAGAACCTTGATAAGGCCGAGAAGAATATCAGGATCATAAAGAGCAGAAAGAGCGTTGTTATAATTATCCTGATTGTTTGCAAGTTGTTCCGAAAGAATCTGTCCAACTGTTTTTCCGTCACCTAAAACTCTGTTTAAAACTTCAGGATTAGATGTTACAAGAGCCGCATTTTCTTTTGTAAGGCCGTTTTTCTCATAAATAATGGGAAGAACGGAGGATGTAGCAAGAGTTATAACAGTACCTATTGTTGTAACAACGGCAAACATACCGTCGATTCTTTCCCCTGTTTTATACTGTTGATAGTCACGTATATCTGCTTGAATTGAGGGATTGAGAATATGTGCAAAAGAACCCATAAGAGCATTAAGCCACAGGCAACCCATAACAAGCCAAATTGTCATATTATTAATTTCAGATACAAATGGCAACATCATGAGAATAAATGCTATATTAAAGAGGTTTGTTATAATTAAAACTGCTTTTTTTCCCCATTTTCTGATACAGAAAGGTGCAAGAAGCATACCCCAAAGTGATGCATTACCGTAAACCGTAACAACAATACCGTAAGCGTTACCTGAACAAGCGCCACCATAGTTATAAAGCCAGAATAAAATATTTGAATAGGAGGTTTCCAGAAAACCAATCCAAGTTGCAAGCGAAATAATCCAGAAATATTTATTTTTTGCAACTGCTTTGAGAGCATCAAAGAACTTAATCTGAACAACATGAGTTCTTGCCTGAACAATTTTTTCTTCAGTATGTTTGTATACAACTATGCAAAGAAGAATTCCGAGAACGGTAAGAATAGGATAAAGGAATCTGTAAACCCTTATATCAGTTGTATTTGTATGGAAAAGGTTTGAAGCAATAATAGGTGTAAACAGATTTACCACTGTAGGCGCAAAGGAATAAACAATGCTTTTTACAGAGGATACATCGGCTCTTTCCTGAGAATGAGGAGAAAGTACATGAATGAGATTCTCGTATGCGTCATAGAAGAAATAATAGAAGAAATGCAAAAACAGGTTCAGAACCATAACGATTGCGCATTTCGCTATATATGCTTTTGTTTCCCCAAAAATCATTCCCTCGCCTAACCAATCTGAAAGTTTTGCATAAGGGAACCAAACCATTATGTTACATATAATTGCAGCAGGAAGAGCCATTGTTACAATATACGGTCTGTATTTACCTGCTTTATTTCTTGTGTTATCAATAATGTTTGCACGAATTCCTGTAAGAGGAATATTGGCAAGAACCGCAATAACATACATTATGTACATATCTGTAGGGTCAATACCCAATGTACTGGAAAGCAATGTATTATTCGCTGCCAATAAGCAAGCTGTACCGAGTGTAATAATCATATATGCACCGATACCGCCGCCCGAATAAGCCGCAATTTCCTTAAATGTCATATAGCGACCTTTTGGTGGTGTTTTCCAATAAGTTTTTACTTTGGAAACACCGTCAATAACTTTTTGTTTTAACTCCATTTTATGCACTCCTTTTAAGTATAAAGCAATATATTATTATAATAACACAAAGAAAGTATTCATTCAATTAAAAAAATGAAGATTAACGAGAGTTTTTCACTTTCGTTAATCTTCCACAAAGTTATTTTATTCTAAATGTGCAAATTTACAACTATACTCCGTTTTTGATAATGGTGTGTATGCACTTATAAAATTTCAGCCGGTTATTAGTTGGCTTTTTCTCCCTCGCCATCTGCAGAAACATCAAGAATTGCCGAGCCACCTGTTGCATAAGGAAGCTTTCCGTCCCATTTTTCTATCTTGTTGTTTTCAAGAACATTTTTATTCAAGGATTTTGCAATTGTTTGGTTTGCCTCTGCCTGTGCATCTGCTTTTGCGAGAATTGCTTTTGCTTCTGCTTCAGCAGCAATTATTTCCTTTTCTGCTTGAGCATTTGCTTCAACAATTGCCTGCTCCTTTTCTGTTTTTGCTTTTAAAAGGTTTTGCCTTGCAACCTCTTTTGCTTCAATGGCTTTTGCAAATTCTTCAGAGAATGAGAAATTTACTATGTTGAATTTTTCGATAAGTATACCGTACTCTTCCATTTTTTCTTCAAGAGTTTCCTGAATTTCAATTGCTACCTGAGAACGGCTTGTTACCAGCTGTTCAGCAGTATATTTTGCTGTAACTGCCTTTAAGCTTTCATGGATTGCAGGCATAAGCATAATTGTTTCATAATCCTTACCGATTTCTCTGTAAATTTTTGCCGATGAAGCGTTACCTATTTTATAGTTAACTACAATTGTACTTGAAATAGCCTGAAGGTCTTTAGATACAGATTCTGCGCCTTCAATTTCGCACTTTTGAATTTGGTTACTCATTTTTACAACATTTTGAACAATTGGTGCTTTCAAATGAAAACCTTCAGATAAAACATTTTCGTTTACCTTGCCTAAGGTTACTACAACGCCTGTGTGACCCGCAGGAACAATCGTAACAGAAGCTGCAAAAGCTATTACTGCAACTATTACTACAGCAATTATAATAATAAGCTTCTTAGGTAAGTTAAAATTGTTTTCTCCAACTATTTTAGCATTTTTAATCATAAAATAACTTCCTTTCACAGTGTTTCACGTGGAACATTCGCTAAAGAATTTTTAATTTGTTCCACGTGGAACTTTTTAATTTAGTTGATTAAGCATTTCTTCTGCTTTCATTTTCAAGTTAGAAGAAATGTGGGCAAGCATCATTATTTGTAATGCTTTTCTCAATTTATCTTTACCGCCCTCAAAAGGTTCTATATACCCATCTATCTCTTTCTCTACAAAGCAAGAAACAGATTCCATGCTTAAATCTCCTGATTTGTCAATCTCAGCAATAATAGAACACATTTTGTTGTAAAGCTCGCCATCGGGTATAGCATCATCCTTACGGTCATCCACTTTACCGTTAACATAAGCAAGCAAAGAAACTATGCTTGATAACTGCATTACACCCTTAAGCATATTTATTATAAGCACTCGGGCAGTGGATTGAATTCCGTAGCGTCTATCCTTGGGCGGCTCTATCCAACCTCTTTTGACCCAATTTTGAATTGTGGTTGGCTCGAGACCGGATATTTCTGACAATTGAGCAAGAGTGAAGCCTCCGGTGAGCTTCATTGCCGCTGCTATTGGTTCAAATGCCTTTTCTTGATTATCCATTCCGAACCTCCTTTCTCGCACGATTATCTTTCGTGTTGATATGATAATATCACAAGTTCACGTGACTGTCAATAGTTTTCATAAGATTTTTTTCGAAAATCGACATATATTTCCATTTATATTGTTTTTCTTTTTAAAATCTTCTATAATTCACAATTTGTTCATAATTTAAACATTTTCATCTGCTATAATAATTTTGCACTTGGAAAGGGAGCCGCACCTGAGTACTTGTGTTTAGTTCCTCATGGAACTAACCCCTCCTCAAGTAAACCCAAGGTGTAAAGTGTTAACTTTATGCCGGAAATGCACTGACTGTCCCCTCAGTCAGTGCATTTTCCTTTTATTTCGTTTATTCCCTATATATTATATAGTTAATATATTATTTACTTGACTATTAAGGTTTCTGAGTGTAAAATATATAATTGATTTATTTTGTGATTTATTGATTGGAGGCATAACCTTGGCTATTATAACAGCCACCGGATTATCAAAATCCTATGGTGACAATAAAGTTCTCAATGATATGAACTTTTCTTTACCAGAAGGTGAAGTAATAGGGCTTTTCGGTCCCAACGGATGCGGAAAAACTACTTTTATGAAAATCCTTACCGGTCTTATTCATGATTATTCAGGTTCTGTTCTTATAAACGGAGAAAAGCCCGGTGAAAAAACAAAAGCTTTTACTGCATATTTACCTGAGCAGACCTTTGTTCACGATTGGATGAGAAACATTGATGCAATTGATTATTTCAATGATTTCTTCAGCGATTTTGATAAAAATAAAGCTATAGAAATGCTTGACCGCTTCGGTCTTCCTCAAAAGCAAAAATCAAAAACCATGTCAAAGGGTATGCAAGAAAAATTGCTCCTGTCCCTTGTTATGTCAAGAGCGGCATCCCTTTATATTTTAGATGAGCCTATGGGCGGTGTTGACCCTGCAACAAGAGCATCCATCCTTAATTTTATTATGGAAAACTATGCAGAAAAATCCACCCTGCTTATCTCAACCCATTTAATTAACGATTTGCAATCTGTTTTTACTCATGCGCTCTTTATAGGCGGAGGAAACGTGCTTATAAATAACAGCGTTGAGGAATTAACCAAAAACGGAAAAACAATTGAAGATATTTTTAAGGAGGTGTTCTCAAATGTTTGGTAAGCTTCTTAAAAATGATTTAAAAGCACAGTGGCATTCAATTTCAACGATTTTTCTTTGCACATTTATAATTGCCGCAGTAGCAGAGCTTTACACTCTTACCTCTGATAACAAAATAGGAACAGTTTTCGGCGGTATGCTTGTTTTTCTTGCTTTAGGCTTTGCAAGCATTGTTGTTATCATCGCAGC
Source organism: Acutalibacteraceae bacterium (assembly GCA_045604445.1). GTDB lineage: Bacteria > Bacillota > Clostridia > Oscillospirales > Acutalibacteraceae > DTU089. The sequence continues at coordinate 2,303 of JAZUOA010000029.1, read as the reverse complement.
TGCTCTTCTTTTCTCGAAAACTATGTTTGGCAAGGCAGGGTATTTAACTCTTACCCTTCCCGTTAAAACAGGAACTCTTTTAGCTTCAAAAACAGTTTCAGGGCTTATCTGGATTTTCACTGTTTTTATTCTCTTTATGGGTTCTCTTTTCCTCTGGGTTTATCAGGTTCAGGAAGCTCTTGGTGAAGAAATGCTTGAAAGCGTTGAAAGCATTTTAAAGGTTTTCGGAGTCCCCTCCTTTTTAACAATTTCAATCAGCGTTATTTTCTTCTGCATTTCAATGGCTGTGCTTGTTCTTGTTGCAGTTCAGGCAATTCAGCTTTCAATTACTCTATCAAACATTTCCCCCTTATCAAAATTCGGAAATTTAGGAACAATTATAATGTTTTTCATTATTTTTGCCGCGATTCAATCGGTCACTAACGGAATCTCCGAAGCAATTCCATTCGGAGTTGTTGTTACGGCAGACAGCCTGAAAATAACATCAGACCTTGTGGCAACAAAGGCAGCAGCAGGTGCAGGAGCAATTGCAATAAACCTTCTCGGTTCAATTCTCCGCCTTATCTGCGCAATCGGGCTTCACTACCCCACATCATACCTTGTAAACCATAAAATAAACGTAAAATAAAAGGATTGATAAATATGGATAATATGACAGGTCTTAAACGTTCTGTTTACTGCGGTGACCTTCGCGAAAGCAATATAGGCGAAGAAGTAACCGTTTGCGGTTGGGTTGCAAAGCAGCGCGACTTAGGTGCCCTTATTTTTATTGATTTGCGCGACAGAACAGGTATTGTTCAATTAGCTTTTGATGATAACACTCCTCGCGATGTTTTTGAAAAAGCTTTTTCAGCCAGAAGCGAATTTGTTCTTATGGCAAAAGGCGTTGTACGCGAACGCTCTTCTAAAAACAACGATATTCCTACAGGTTCAGTTGAGGTTGATGTTAAAGATTTAAGAGTTCTTTCAAAGAGCGAAACTCCCCCCTTTGATATCGTTGAAAACTGCCAGACTGCAGAGCTTACAAGGCTTAAATATCGTTATCTTGATTTGCGCCGCCCTGATTTACAGCAAAATATACTTTTCCGCCATAAGGTAACTAAAATTACCCGCGATTATTTTGATGAAAACGGTTTTATAGAGATTGAAACTCCTATGCTCATTAAATCCACCCCGGAGGGAGCAAGAGATTTCCTCGTTCCCAGCCGTATTCATCAAGGCTCCTTCTATGCTCTTCCTCAGTCGCCTCAGCTTTACAAACAGCTTTCAATGGTTGCAGGCTTTGACCGCTATATGCAAATTGCAAGGTGCTTCCGCGATGAAGATTTAAGAGCAGACAGGCAACCTGAATTTACTCAAATTGACCTTGAAATGTCTTTTGTTACAATGGAAGATGTTCTTAAAATCGGCGAAGGCTATATTGCAAGAGTATTCAAAGATGCTCTTGATATTGATATTCCCCTTCCCCTTCCCCGCCTTACCTATAAGGAGGCAATGGAGCGCTATGGTTCTGATAAACCGGATACACGCTTCGGTATGGAAATTTTTGATATTTCCGATATTACAAAAAATTGCGGTTTTTCAGTTTTCTCCTCTGCTGTTGCAGGTGGTGGCTCTGTTCGCGGTATAACTGCTAAAAATGCAGTTTCAACCTATACAAGAAAAGAAATTGATAAGCTTACAGAGTTTGTAAGAGGAATCGGCGGCAAAGGTCTTGCCTGGCTTCGCCTTACAGATGACGGAATAGCTTCCTCCTTTGCAAAGTTTATGACAGAGGAAGAAATGGCTTCTATTCTCGAAAAAGCAGGTGCCGAAAAAGGTGACGTTGTTTTCATAGTTGCAGACACTAAAAACAGCTCTGTTCTTTCAATTCTCGGTTCTCTCAGAAATGAAGCAGCTAAAAAGCTCAATATTATCGGTGATGGCTTTAATCTTTTATGGATTGTTGAATTCCCCTTCTTCGATTGGGATGAAGATGCTCAGCAATTTGTTGCAATGCATCATCCTTTTACATCCCCTCTTCCCGAATGCCTTCCCTATCTTGAAACTGATAAAGCATCAGTAAGAGCAGAGGCTTATGACCTTGTTTTAAACGGTGTTGAGCTTTCCTCAGGTTCAATTCGTATTACCGATTCTGATTTGCAAGACAGAATCTTTAAGCTTCTTGGTCTTTCCGATGAAGAAGCCGCGCAAAAATTCGGCTATTTGCTTGATGCATTTAAATTTGGTCCACCCCCCCACGGTGGTATGGGTATAGGCCTTGACCGCCTTATTATGCAGCTTCTTCAGGTTGATTCTCTTCG
>JAZUOA010000028.1:0-8374 GCA_045604445.1 Acutalibacteraceae bacterium | reverse complement strand
CTTAGATGTTTTCGCCCGTCACGACCCTGCTTCAACAGGACCCGAGGTTATGACCTGGTGTGAATGGGAATATTATCTTAATTTCGGTGATAAAGAAAGACTGGCGAGAGTTTTCCCCTGCCTTGTGGCATATCATCAATGGATGCAGGAGCATTTCACTTGGCGTGACGGTACATATTTTTCATCAGGCTATGGTTGCGGTATGGACAACTGCCCCAGACTTGTCGAAAAATACCACGTTTGCTACAGTCACGGTCATATGATTTGGTTAGACGCTTGTATGCAGGAGCTTAACGCTTGCAACCTTCTCATAAAAATGGCAAAAGAGCTTGGCAGAGAGGATTTTATTCCTGCACTCCAAGAGGAAAGCGACCATCTTTTTAAGGTTATAAATGAAAAGCTCTGGGATGAAAAAACACAGTTTTATTATGACCTTAAAAATGATGATACCTTTAACGGAGTTAAGCATATTGGTGCATTTTGGGCACTTCTTGCAAAATGCCTTCCCGAAGAAAGAGCTGAAAGCTTCATAGCCCACCTTAATAACGAAAACGAATTTAAAACCGACCACAGAGTTCCCACTCTTTCAAAGGACCACCCCGAATATGACAATCAGGGCGGTTATTGGTGCGGTTCTGTTTGGGCACCAACAAACTATATGGTTTTAAAAGGGCTTGACACTTACTCAAAATATGACCTTTCTCACGAAATTGCCTGCACTCACCTTGATGCCGCTGTCAGCGTTTTCAAGGACACGGGAACAGTTTTTGAAAACTATGCGCCTGAAAAGAAAGACGACAAATTTATGAAGGGCAACACTGCATTGCCTGATTTTGTCGGTTGGACAGGTATTATTCCTATTTCAGTTATGTTTGAATATGTTTTCGGAATCAAGCCCGACGCCGCAAGTAACAAAATCACCTGGCATATAAATCTTTTAGACCGCCACGGTATTGAAAAATACCCATTTGGCACAGATGGTGAATTAACCCTTATCTGTGAAAGAAGAAATTCCACAAACGAAAAGCCTGTTATCAGTATTGAATCCAATATCCCCGTAACTGTTGAAATTATATGGAATGGTAATTCTGAAATTATATCAAAATAACAGGTATTGATAAAAACCAAATTATATTGTATAATTATCTTAACACCTGACATAAAGGGTTTATCCCTGAGGGAAAGGTAGGGCAAAAATTATTTTACGGACGCTCCTACCATAGGTGTGTCCGTTTTTGTTTTAGTAATAAACACAGAAAGGTTGATTTTATGGCTTCAAGAGTTGCCGTTATAAGCATAATCGTTGAAAAAAGTGATTCCGTTGAACAGCTTAACGCCATTCTTCACAACTACGGTGAATATATTATCGGCAGAATGGGAATACCTTACCGCCAAAAGCATATAAACCTTATAAGCGTTGCTATTGATGCTCCGCAAGATGTCGTTTCTTCTTTAAGCGGTAAAATCGGAAATTTAAACGGTATCAGCGCAAAAACTGTTTATTCCAATGTGGTGAGCGATGAATAATATATTTGGTATAATTGATAAATTAGAAACAGAACACTCTCTTTCTTTGGGCGAATATGAATTCCTTTTAAACAACAGAACAAAGGAAGCAGCAGAATATTTAAAAGAAAAAGCAAATAATGCGCGTTTGAGAATTTACGGTAACAGTATTTTTATTCGTGGACTTATTGAGATAAGTAATATCTGCAAAAATGATTGTTTTTATTGCGGGATAAGAAAAAGCAATTACCTTTGCGAAAGATACCGCCTTTCTCCTGAAGAAATTATAGAGTGCGCAAAAAACGGATATGAATTAGGATTTCGCACCTTCGTTTTACAAGGTGGCGAGGATGGTTTTTTTACCGACGAAGTTCTTTACAAAATAATAAAAGGATTGAAATCTCTTTTTCCTGATTGCGCGGTTACTCTTTCCTTAGGAGAAAGAAGCCCCGAAAGCTACCGCCTTTTAAAAAAAGCAGGAGCAGACCGCTACCTTTTAAGGCACGAGGCTGCAAGCGATGAGCTTTATAAAAAACTGCATCCTGAAAAAATGCTTTTAAAAAACAGAATTCAATGCTTACAAAATCTTAAAGATTCAGGCTTTCAGACAGGTTGCGGTTTTATGGTTGGCGCACCCTTTCAAACTAATCGCCACATTGCAGAGGATTTAAAATTTATAGAAGAATTTAAACCCGATATGTGCGGAATAGGGCCTTTTGTTCCTCATAAAGATACTCCCTTTAAAGACTTTTCTGCAGGAACAGTTGAACTCACCTGCTACCTTTTATCAATAATAAGGCTTATTAAGCCAAATATTCTCTTACCCTCAACAACCGCCTTGGGAACAATTCACACCCAAGGCAGAGAATTGGGTATTCTTGCAGGAGGAAATGTTGTTATGCCTAACCTTTCCCCTGAAAACGCAAGAAAAAAATATGAGCTTTATAACAACAAGCTTAACACCGGTGCTGAAAATGCATTTCATATAGCCGAGTTAAAAAATAAAATAGAAAAAATCGGGTTTGAAATTGTTACCGCCCGAGGAGATATAAAAAAGAACTGAAAGGATGATAGATATGGCAATTTATAACCCAAAATCACTCAAAGCAGAAGAATTTATAAACGATGGCGAAATTTTAGAAACAATAAAATATGCCGAAGAAAACAAGAATAATATTGAGCTTATTGATGAAATTCTTGAAAAGGCGCGCCCTGTTAAAGAAGGCAACGGCTATCGTTGCACAGGGCTTACCCATAGAGATGCAGCTGTTCTTCTGGCTTGTGATATCCCCGAAAAGATTGAAGAAATGTTTACACTTGCTAACGATATAAAACAAAAATTTTACGGTAACAGAATCGTTATGTTTGCGCCTCTTTACCTTTCAAACTATTGCGTTAATGGTTGCGTTTATTGCCCATATCACCTTAAAAATAAGCATATCGCACGAAAAAAGCTCACTCAGGAGGAGGTTAAAAACGAGGTAATAGCCCTTCAGGATATGGGGCACAAGCGCCTTGCTATAGAAGCCGGAGAAGACCCTAAAAACAACCCCATTGAATATATTCTTGAATGCATTAAAACTATTTACAGCGTTAACCACAAAAACGGTGCTATCCTCAGAGTTAATGTTAACATTGCAGCAACAACCGTTGAAAACTACATAAAGCTTAAGGATGCGGGAATAGGCACATATATTCTTTTCCAGGAGACCTATCATAAAAAAAGCTATCTTGAGCTTCATCCCACAGGCCCTAAACATGATTACGATTATCATACTGAAGCCATGGACAGAGCCATGGAAGGTGGAATTGACGATGTTGGCTTAGGTGTTTTATTCGGTCTTGAGAGATATATGTATGAATTTGTTGGTCTTCTTATGCATGCAGAACATCTAGAGGCAGTTCATGGAGTTGGCCCTCATACCATAAGCGTTCCGCGCCTGAAACGCGCAGATGATATCGACCCTGATACATTTGATAACGGCATAAGCGATGAAATGTTCAAGAAAATTATTGCTTGCATAAGAATTGCTGTTCCTTACACCGGTATGATTATCTCTACCCGCGAAAGCGAGAAGGTTCGCGGAGAGGTGCTCCATCTCGGAATTTCTCAGATAAGCGGTGCTTCAAGGACATCCGTTGGTGGTTACACCGAGGAGGAGCGCCCCCACGATTCCGAGCAGTTTGATGTTTCCGACCAAAGAACGCTTGATGAGGTTGTTCGTTGGCTTATGGAAAATGGCCATATACCTTCATTCTGCACCGCCTGCTACCGCGAAGGCAGAACAGGCGACCGCTTTATGAGCCTTTGCAAATCAGGACAAATTCTTAATTGTTGCCACCCTAACGCACTTATGACTCTTTCTGAATATTTAGAAGACTATGCTTCAGATGAAACTAAAAAAATCGGTTATGAGCTTATTAAAAAAGAGCTTGAAAGAATTCCCGGCGAAAAGGTTAAGGATATCGCAAAAAAGAATATTGATGATATCAAAAACTCTAACCGCAGAGATTTCAGATTTTGAGGTAATTTTATGAGCTTAAATGAAACTGTTTCCGCCGAAAGAATCCACATCGGTTTTTTCGGCTTAAGAAATGCTGGCAAATCAAGCGTTGTTAATGCTGTAACAGGGCAAGAGCTCTCGGTTGTTTCAGAAATTAAAGGAACAACCACCGACCCCGTAAAAAAAGCAATGGAGCTTTTACCTATAGGCCCTGTTGTTATTATTGACACACCCGGTATAGATGATGAGGGCGATTTAGGTAAAAAAAGAGTTGAGAAAGCGAAAAACATTCTTTCAAAAACAGATATCGCCGTGCTTGTTGTTGATGCCGAAAAAGGCAAAAAACAATGGGACAATGAGCTTTTAAATGAATTTAAAAACCGCAATATTCCTTTTATTGTGGTGTATAATAAAAGCGATTTGCTGAAAAATATTCCTAAAGCAGGGAAAAATGAAATATATGTAAGTGCCAAAAACAATATAAACATAAATGAGCTCAAAGAAAAAATCGGTGCTTTAGCAAAAGAAAAGGATGCTCCCAGATTTATCGTTTCAGATTTACTTTCCAAGGGAGATATTGTAGTTTTAGTAACTCCTATCGATGAATCTGCTCCCAAAGGCAGGCTTATTCTCCCCCAGCAATTAACGCTCAGAGAAATTTTAGATTCTAACTGCACAGCGGTTGTATGCCAAGAAACAGAGCTGGCTGATACGCTCTCTTCGTTATCCCGAAAACCAAAAATAGTTATAACCGATTCTCAGGTATTCGGAAAGGTTTCAAAAACTGTTCCGCGGGATATCCCTCTCACTTCTTTTTCAATTTTAATGGCGCGGTACAAGGGCGAATTGGAAACCCTTGTTGATGGTGTTTTAATGCTTAATAAAATAAAAAATGGTGATAAAATCCTCATAAGCGAGGGGTGCACCCACCACCGTCAATGCAACGATATAGGAACAGTTAAAATGCCTGATTGGATTAGAAGGTTTACAGACTCCGAGCCTGACTTTTTCTTTACATCGGGCGGAGAATTTCCCGAAAGCCTTTCGGAATATGCCCTTGTTGTGCATTGTGGCGGTTGTATGCTTAACGAAAAAGAAATGAAAAACAGAATTCGTTTATGCAAAGAATCGCAAACACCTATCGTTAACTATGGAGTTGCAATCGCAAATATGAACGGGATTTTAAAACGAAGCCTTGAAATTTTCCCTGATTTATATAACAAAATATAAAAAACGCTACCCTTGTTCGATAAGAGCAAGGGTAGTTTTTCAGTTAAAATCAAAAACTATATCACATTTTTCTTTAATTTTAAATTCTCTGAAATATTTTTCTTCAAAGGGAATCCAGAGCTTTTTAAAATTTTCCCAATCAGCTTTGCCGTTGCGATTTATTATTCTTTCTTTTTGGGTTTCGGGTGAAATGCCTATAAAAATATTCAAATCATAATAATCATAAAAATCGGGATGGCAGGAGTAGCTTCCTTCAATTATCGAAACAGGTTTAGGTGTTATCAATACTGAATCATCAAACGATTGATTTTTGCAATTAAACACCTTGTAATTAACTGTTTCGCCTTTTTTTAAAGGCTGCAAAACCTCTTGCAAAAACCTTTCCCGATGAATATTTCCCCCAGACTCATTAAGCCTTTCGTGTGTTCGATTTTCTAAAGGCAAATAAAAATCATCCATATGAAAAACATTGCCGTCAAGCTCAACTGAAACAGCTTTGGCAAAAGTTGTTTTCCCTGCGCCGCAGTTGCCGTCAACAGCAATTCTGACAGAGCCTTTTTCAGCAAGTAATTCTTTAATTTTTGCAGATATTACCCTGACAGCCTCTTCAAACCTTTTGCTCATTTTTCTTTCCTCTGAAATGCACTAAATGAGTTCTTTTAAGCGCCAGCATAATTGCAGGAATTACAACAAGCTGAAGAACTATCCCGGGAATTGCATTTAAAAATGCACCTGCCAAAAAAGCAGTAAAAGTAAACGCGCCACCATTCGCACCCATAAGCACTGCCATTACTATTCCCCAAACAAATCTTCCGCCAATCATTGAAATAATCAAGCATCTGTATAAGGATTTTAAGCATTGCCACTTTGCCTTTTCAAATAAAAAGCCTACCAAAAAACCATAAGCGGCAAGCTCGAATGACATTGCAACAGCATTTGGGTAAAGCACCGGCATCGAAAAAACTGCTGAGCGGAGCAATGGCACCGCAAAGCCCACTCCCATGCCGTGTTTCCAACCGCAAATAAGTCCGCAAAGAATAACCGGTATATGCATCGGTAAAAGCATACTACCTATTTGCTGAATCTGGCCTGTCAGTAACGGTAAAGTCAAGCCCAATGCAATAAACATTGCTGATAAAACAAATTTATACAATCTTTTATTTTTCATAAAGACCTCAATCGAAAACAAGCTCAATTTTTTCGTAAACAATTGCTTCTCTTTCGTGAGTATATGTAATATGAAGCGTATTATCCACCGCAGTTATTGCAGGATAACTGAATTCATGGTCACCTGTTGTTTCTTCGCAATAGAAGAATTGCTCCCAGGTTTCTCCCGAATCTGAAGAATGCATAAGCACAAGGGGAGCTCTGTCGCCCCAATTTTCTGAAATCGGGTTCATTATAAGAATTAACACGCCATTATCTAACTTAACAACATCAATACCGCTGTTTGGATTTGGAAGCCCTGTGTCATAAGCCTTGCACCAGGTTTTTCCGCCATTGCAACTGTCGCTTTTGTAAATATAGCCACTGGGAGTTCTTACAAGCATATGAACGCCTTTTTCATCTTCCCAGAGAGTCGGCTGAATCATATTAACAGGCTTAAGATTTCTTTTCGGTCTTAAAACAAAATTAGAATGCTCAAAGCTCAATCCGTCATCCTTCGAAATATCAACAAAGCATTTCCAACAGCTTTTTCCGCGCTCCTTTGAAGCAGGAGCTAAAACTGTTCCGTTTTTAAGGCGGATAGGCTTATTTTTAACAGGACCTCTGCCACCGTCAAAATCCCCTTCAACAAGAATCTTCGGTTCAGAGAAGCTTTTACCGTTATCCTTTGAAACGCAGTAATATGTTACCCATTTTGTAATAGGCTTTCCGTATTTAAAATATAAAATAATTTCTCCGTTTTCTCTGAGAAATAAAACGGGATTCCAATGAGGAAGGCTTTCGCCTTTTACCGAAACGCTGTATGGTTCTGCCCATTTTTCGTTTTCGCGGATGCTTACCCAAATTTTAACATCATTTTTACCCTCAGCCGAACCGCCAAACCAAGCGGCAACAACCGTGCCGTTTGATAATGGCAAAACCGTTGAAGCATGGCAACTGTTTGTTACGGTTTTAGGTGGATAAATAAACTCTTTTACAAAATTATCTTTAACTGTTATTTTCATTGTTATCTTCCCCTTTCTTTAATTTATCGCGATAATCAAATGCATTCCAAGGACCATCATCCTTTTTCGGCTTTTCATCGTAGCCAATATCCATAATTATCATACCGTCTTTTGTTTTCTGTTGACGTTTCACCGGCTCAGTCTTTTCAATAATATAAAGCTTATCACCGTATAGGTCTGCAGTTGTTTTAATAAAATGAGGAAAGCCCTTATACTTTGATAATTCTTTATAAATATGCCTGTTTAAAATGCACCTTATTGAACACAAAATTGTAGGTATTCCCAAGATAATCGTTGCTAAAGCAAATGCCGCCGATACAAAATTATTTGATACCGTTAAGCAATAAACAATCAAAACGCCAAGGGTCATATACGGACCTATTGCTTCGCTCATTTTGATATAATTCGTTCCTATTATGAAAAGAACTATCAAAAAATAATAAAACAACGAAATAATGCTTCCTAATCCGCCAGCCATTGCAGCGATAAGCATAAAGAAAATTATAAGAACAAGGTGTTTTGTTCCCCAGCTTATGTTATCGTGCCATTTAAACATAAGCTCTTTCTTCTCCTCAAAAGTTGTTTCGGAAATATTGTTATGAAGGAATATAACCTCTCTCCCAAAAATCTTTTTGCCGTATTTATACGTTTTAGGAGCTCTCTTATATTCCCTTTTATAAACGTCTTCTCCTCCGTGGTTTTCAACAATAACCTTCTTTTCTTCCCGGGCTTTCAGGTTTTGAGAGCGGGCAAATTCCTCCGCCTTAATATCCTCCTCGGTATTAGAGCCGTAGTAAGTCGGATCGTAGCCATGTCGTTCTGTGAGCCAAGGAGTTGAACTGGTGTATTGTCTTCCTAAGACCGCTTGGCCTCCGACTTCCTTCTTTTCTTCCCGGGCTTTCAGGTTTTGAGAGCGGGCAAATTCCTCCGCCTTAATATCCTCCTCGGTATTAGAGCCGTAGT
>JAZUOA010000027.1:0-3228 GCA_045604445.1 Acutalibacteraceae bacterium | reverse complement strand
GGCTTTGGCGAGAGGCGGTGTAGGTAAAATCGCCATTGTGGATAAGGATAAGGTTGATGTTACAAATATAAATCGCCAGCTTATCGCTACTGATGAAACAGTTGGTATGAATAAAACCGATGCTGCAGAAAAGCGTTTATTTTCAATCAATCCGAAGCTTGAATTAGAAAAATTCAATATGTTTTATTTGCCTGAAAATGCAAACGAAATTGATTTAAATAAATATGATTTTATAATTGATGCTATTGATAATGTAACCGCAAAAATTGAACTTATTACAAGAGCTCAAAAAGCGGGTGTACCCATAGTTTCTTCAATGGGAACCGGTAATAAAATCCATCCTGAAATGCTGAAGCTTGCCGATATTTATAAAACAACCACTTGTCCGCTTGCAAGGGTAATGAGGCGCGAGTTGAAAAGCAGAGGTGTTAAAAAGTTAATTGTAGTTTACTCTGAAGAGGAGCCTATGAAAACGGATTCTGCTGTTCCGGGCTCGGTCTCATTTACACCTCCCGTAGCAGGTTATTTGTTGGCGTCTCACGTAATTAACAGTATTTTGGGTTTAAAATAAACTATTTAGGTGGTATTTGTTATGAATTTTGTAAATTGTGAAAAACCGGGCGTAGTAGAGGGATTTGCGCTTGTTAAAACCTGCGATAAGAAAAGTGCTAAAAACGGAAGCTTTTATCTTGATATGGTTTTAGCTGATAAGGATGGAGAAATCTTTGCAAAGCTTTGGGATTTTAAAGATGAGGTTATTCCTATGCCTCAGGTAAATTCTGTTATCAAAGTAAGAGGCAATCTCCAGCAATATAATGGTAACGATCAGCTTATTATTCAAAGAATCCGCCCTACTGTTGCAAGCGATAATATAAATATTACAGATTACGTTAAATCCGCGGATTATAGCGGAAATTCTATGCTTGATGAGCTTATTTCAATTGTTATCGGTTTTAAGGATGAAGAGCTTAAAGCTGTTGTTTTAGCTATGCTTAAGGATAACAGCGAAAAACTTGTTTTCTTTCCGGCAGCAGAAAAGCTTCACCATGCTATGACAGGCGGGCTTCTTTACCACACCCTTTCAATTGTAAGGCTTGCAGAATGTGTTTGCGGAATTTATCCTTGTATTGACCGTGAATTATTGCTTTCGGGTGCCATTCTTCATGATATTGCAAAGCTAAGAGAATATACCGTTAATGAAACAGGCATTGTTGACGGACACACTCTGGAGGGTATGCTTTTGGGGCATCTTGTTATGGGTGCCGAGGATGTAGGTAAGAAATGCAATGAATTAAATATAAGCGAAAAAACAAAATATCTACTTCAACATATGCTTATTTCTCACCATGGTAAGTTAGAATTTGGTGCCGCAGTAAGACCTTCGTTTATAGAAGCTGAGGTGCTTTCTCAATTAGACCTTTTTGATGCCAATATGTATGAAATGGCAGAAGCCGTTAAAGAGGTCGGAGCTGATGAGTTTACAAATCGACTTTGGATGCTTGATAACAGAAAGTTTTTGAATCACGGAAGAATAAAGGTTGAGCCTCAGGCAAAGCTTTTGAATGATAAGGAGTAAATGATGGAATATACCGAAATAAAGGTTTCAATAGCAACTGAAAATACCGAAAGAGCAGGCGCGATTGCAAATATGGTTGTTCCTTACGGTATTTATATTGAAGATTATAGTGACCTTGAAAAAGAGGCGTGGGAGATTGCTCATATTGATTTGATTGATGAGGATTTATTGAAAAAGGATCGTTCAAAATCTATAATTCATATCTATATTGAAGAGGGGCAAAATCCTATGGAGGCTGTTTCTTTTCTTAAAGAAAGATTAGAGAGCGAGAAAATTGCTTTTGATATCGAAACCGTTGGTTGTTCTGAATCTGATTGGCAGGATAAATGGAAAGCATATTTTAAGCCTACACCTGTTGGTGAAAGGCTTTATATTCGCCCCATATGGATTGATGATTTCGATGCAGGGGACAGGGCAGTGTTAAATATAGAGCCCGGTGCCGCTTTTGGCACAGGAACCCATGACACTACCAGGCTTTGTTTGGAAACACTTGATAAAATTGTAAAAGACGGTGATACCGTTCTTGATATAGGTTGCGGAAGCGGTATTCTTGCAATATCCTCTCTTCTTTTAGGTGCAAAGGAAGCCTTTGGCGTTGATATTGATGAGTTGGCAGTTAAAACCGCAAAGGAAAACGGTAGAATGAATGGCTTTGATGAACCCCGTATTCAATTTGTTTGCGGCGATTTGGCAGATAAGGTAACAAAGCAGTATGATGTTGTTGTAGCAAACATTGTTGCTGATATAATTATACTTTTCAGCACTCAGGTAAGAGCGTTTATGAAAAATGGGGCAAAATTTATCGCTTCAGGTATAATTGATACAAGGGCAGATGAGGTTGTTGAAGCACTTCAGCGCTCGGGCTTAGTTCTTAAAGAACGAATCGAAAGCGATGGTTGGGTGTGCCTTGTTTGTGAATAAATAACAGTTATAAAGAACAAAACACTTGATTACAGTGTTTTGTTCTTATTTTTTTATTTAAACATAAAATTATTTCGAGGAGTGAGATTTATGAAAAGAACCTTTAGTATATTTTTATGTTTTGTTGTTTTAACTCAGTTTATTTGTTTTGCAAGTGCTAAAAGGGTAGTTAAAGAGGATGAAAATATTCAAGTGAATTTATCTTCTCAAAGCTCAAGTACACCGCAAAATAAAGAAAAGTTACCTGTTGAAATAAAAGCAAAGTCCGCAGTTTTAATGGATGCTTCTACCGGTAAGGTTCTTTTGGGGTATAATGCCGATGAAAAATTGTATCCTGCATCCGTTACTAAAATTATGACAATGCTTTTAGTATGCGAAGCAATTTCTTCTAAAAAAATAACTTTTGCTGATAAAGTAGCTTGTTCGGCAAATGCGGCTTCTAAGGGTGGGTCTCAGATTTGGCTTGAGGAAGGAGAAACGATGACTGTCGATGAGCTTTTCAGGGCAACAGTTATAGGAAGCGCTAATGATGCGGCAACCCTTTTAGGTGAGTATGTAGCGGGTAGCGAAACCGCTTTTATAAGCCTTATGAATAAGCGTGCAAAAGAGCTCGGAATGAAAAACACTAATTTTGAAAATGCAACAGGACTTGATGATGCAACACAAAGCCACCTGACAACTGCGCGCGATATAGCGATAATGAGTAAAGAGCTCTTAAAATATGATTTTAT
>JAZUOA010000026.1:0-7410 GCA_045604445.1 Acutalibacteraceae bacterium | reverse complement strand
TATTTTTTCTTAAAGATAATAAACTTACTGAAAAAATAGTTTATTATAACAACAACTACTGCCAATGCAATTTTTACGAGAATTTGCCCTGTGAGATTAACACCGAAAATCCTCAGAGCTTTTTCACCAAAGCCCATAACTGAGATAAAGAGCCACATTCCGCCCTCTTCAACTCCAAAGCTGAAAAGCCTTGCTCCAAAAAACTCGGTTAATTCTTTCAGGACTGTTTTAGTTTGCTTATTTCTGGATTCAAAAACAAATAGCTTATTTGTTACAAATGCAAAAACAACGCCTGCAACCCATGCAATCGCATTATTCAGAAGATAAAATTTTTCTCCGAAAAGCCTTGTAAAAATCCAAAACACACCGAAATTCACAAGAGTGGTAAGCACGCCAAAAATCACATATAATAAAAGTTCTTTGTATTTTATGGTAAGCTCTTTAATCTTTTTTATCATCCTTACCTAAATGCTCCTTTAAAATATAAATCGGCCTGTTTTTAACCTGCACATATATTTTCGAAATATACTCACCTAAAAGACCTAAACAGAAAAGCTGCATACCACCCAACAGCAAAACCAAAACAACTATTGTAGCATAACCGGGAACATCTATACCAAAGAAGAGCTTTTGAATAACCACTATAAAAAGATAGATTATCGATATAGCGGATGTAGCAAGACCTACACCTGTTGCCAGCTTCAACGGAAGGGTTGAAAACGAAATTACTCCGTCTATCGCATATTTCACAAGTTTATTAAAACTCCATTTTGTTTCGCCGAATTCCCGCTCCTCTACTGTATAAGGAATATACTTTGTATTAAAGCCTACCCAACTGAAAATACCCTTTGAAAATCGGTGGCATTCGCTCATACTTAATATCGCTTCTACCATTGAGCGTTTCATTAAACGAAAATCAGATGCACCGTTTACAAAATCAACCTCAGCAATTTTGTTTATAACTTTATAAAAACCTGATTTTAATGCAGATATTATTTTATTTTCCTTTCGATTTTCCTGATAAGCCGCAACGCAATCTATTTCATTATCAGCTAACATTGCCCTTACCATTTCCACAACTACTTCGGGGCGTTGCTGCAAATCGGCATCTATAAGGCAAACTAAATCACCTTTAGAATAAGATAGCCCGGCAAAAATTGCCGCCTCTTTACCAAAGTTGCGGCTAAACGTGAGCACTTGAATGCAATCTTTGTTATCTTCATAGAGATTTTTTAAATTTTTTCCGGTACTATCTTTACTACCATCATTAACAAAAACAATCTCGTAATCAGAAATCACGTTATTAAAAACCTTTTTCACCTCAGCGAAAAATCGATCAATATTATCCTGCTCATTGTAGCAAGGAACAACAAGTGAGAGTTTCATTCGATTCCCTTTCATTGATTGATAAAATATAGTGTTATTTTAACACATAATAAAAACTTATTCAATAACTCTTGAAAAATTATGGAAATAGTCATAAATTTGTGATAGAATACTCATATACTAAATTTAAGGATGAAAAAAAATGAAAAAAGACCATTCAAAAAAAGCCGCCGAGCTTTTCTGCAACGGTTGCAACTGTTCACAAGCTGTTTTCGGAGCATTTGCAGAGGACTGCGGTATAAATATTGAAACTGCATTAAAGCTCTCATCCTCTTTTGGCGGAGGTATGGGAAGGCTTCGAGAGGTATGCGGCGCTGTTAGCGGTATGTTTATGGTTGCAGGCTTGCTTTCCGGCTATGTTGATACGGACAACAAAGAAAAAAAGGATAACCATTATATGCTAATCCAAAAATTAGCAAATGAATTTTCCTCAGTTCACTCAACCTATATTTGCCGCGAGCTGTTAGGTACTCTTGCTGATAAATCCCCCGTATCCTCTCCCCGAACTCCTGAGTATTATAAAACTCGTCCATGTGTCAGGTTTGTTATAACCGCTTCTGAAATACTTGATAAGCATTATTTTTCTGAGTAAAATCTATTACTACTATTAGAAGGTGATTCTTTTGGAAAAAGGGCTCAAAAAACAATACGGACTCATTACAGCAATTTGTATGGTTGTAGGCACGGTTATTGGTAGCGGTGTTTTCTTCAAAGCTCAAGCTATTCTCGAAAAAACGAATGGCGATATGCCTATGGGTATTCTCGCTTGGGTTGCCGGCGGCGCTATTATGATATTTTCTATTCTTGCGTTTTCCGTTATGGCTCAAAGGTATGAAAAGATTAACGGTATAGTAGACTACGCGGAAGCAACGGTAGGTAGTAAATACTCCTATCTTATAGGATGGTTTACAACAACCATTTATGCACCTGCTATGACATCCGTTCTCGCTTGGCTTTCCGCAAGATACCTTTTAACATTCATTTGCTCTGTTAACCCTGATTTTCAACTTACAATCCCATTTTCGGAAGGTGGAGCAATATCAGGTCCTGAGTGCCTTTGCCTTTCAGGTTTTATTCTCATTATTGCCTACGCTATGAATGTTCTTTCTTCTAAAATAGCGGGTAAATTCCAGGTAAGCGCAACCTTTATTAAGCTCATCCCCCTTACTCTTATGGCTGTCATAGGCACAATTTATGGTTTTACTCATAACATAGCAGGAGAAAACGTTTCGATACTTTCTGCTAACTTCGCAACAGGTACCGGGGATTTCACCGTTCTTTTTGGTGCTATTGTTGCCTCCGCCTTTGCTTATGAAGGATGGATTATTGCCACCTCAATTAACGCCGAACTAAAAAATGCAAAGAGAAATCTTCCTATCGCTCTTGTTTTGGGCGGTATCATAATCATTGTTGTTTATGTATTCTATTATATCGGTGTTGCCGGAGGCGCAAGCGTTGACACCCTTCGCAAAACAGGTGCAACAGAAGCCTTTATAAATGTTTTCGGAAATGTTTTCGGCAACATCCTTAATCTCTTTGTTGCCATATCTTGTATGGGGACTTTAAACGGTCTTCTTATGGGATGCGTAAGAGGAATGTATTCCTTAGGTGTTCGAAACTATGGTCCAAAAGCAGAATATATGAAAGAAATTGACAACAAAACTCATATGCCCTCCAACTCCGCTGTAGTTGGTCTTGTAATTGTTGCTTTCTGGCTCGTGTTCTTCTATGGCGCTAACCTCACTCCTAATGGTTGGTTCGGCTATTTTAATTTTGACTCTTCAGAGCTGCCGATAGTTACAATCTATGCTTTTTATATTCCTATTTTTATTCAGTTTATGAAAAAAGAAAAGGATTTACCCTTTGTTAAAAGATTTGTGTTACCTACCCTGGGAGTTATCGGTTCAACTTTTATGGTATTTGCCGCTCTCTATTCACATGGTTATGTTTTCTATATTCAAGGCAAAGAAACCGGGGAGTTCTCTTGTCCTGTTCTTTTCTACCTGATTATTTTTGCAGTTATTATGGCAATCGGAATATTCTTTATGAATCCAAAAAAGAAAAAACAATAAAGTTAAAAGGCTGTAGTTAAACAATGGTTGACTACAGCCTTTTTTATCACCAAGAGTTTCTCTCGGAATATGATATACCGAGAGGACTGATTATTTCAATGAATGATAGTGTTTTTTTGATATTAGGCGGAGACAACCGCTCTTTATATGTAGGTGAATATTTAGAATCGCAAGGCTTGCAGGTTTGTTACTATGCATTCAACCAAACCGATTGCTTTGAAAACCTGAAGGATGCGATAGGCAGTGCCGCTTGCATAATTATGCCACTCCCTTTCACCCGCGACAGATTAACTTTAAACACTCCGCTGTTTGATGAAAAGGTTTTAATTGCAGATATTTGCACATTAGCAACACCTGAAAAATTCTTTTTCGGTGGTCAGCTACCTAAAAGCTTTTGCGAAGAATTAGAGGCAAGAAAAATTCCCTATTGCGATTATTTTCTGCTGGATGAGCTTGCTATTTATAATGCAGTGCCGACAGCCGAGGGAGTTTTGCAAATACTTTTAGAGGAGTTACCCATAACTGTTCACGGTATGAATTGCGCTGTTCTGGGCAACGGAAGAGTAGGAAAAATACTTTCTTCTTCACTAAAAGCTATGGGAGCATCCGTAACAGTTTACGCAAGAAAAGAACGCGATTTTGCCGAAATTTACGCAAAATCAATGACACCCAAACCCTTTTCAGACTTAGCCGAAAGCTTTAATAACTACGATGCCTTAATAAACACAGTGCCCGCAAGAGTTATTGGTCAAAAAGAGCTTTTACACCTTAACCCCGAATGCCTCATAATTGAAACTGCTTCCTCGCCTTTCGGTATAGATTTCCAGGCAACCAAAGAACGAGCTATGACAGTTATAAAAGCAGGTTCCTTACCCGGTAAGGTGGCGCCTAAAACGGCGGGTGAAATAATCGGACGCTCAATTCTTCCCATAATAAGAGCAAGGGGGTTATTAGATTGAAAACCGTAGGATTTGCTCTTTGCGGTTCATTTTGTACCTTTAAAGAAGTATTTAAAGAAATAGAAAAGCTTGTTGAAACAGGATACGAGGTTCTACCTATTATGTCCGAAAATTCATACACACTTGATACAAGGTTCGGAGATGCAAAGCACTGGATAGCTCGTTTCAAAGAAATCACAGGAAATAAAATTATACACACGATTCCCGAAGCTGAGCCCATAGGTCCAAAAAAACTTCTTGATGCACTTATAATCGCACCCTGCACGGGTAATACTCTCGCAAAGTTAGCAAACGGTATCACAGATTCATGCGTTACACTTGCCGCAAAAGCACATTTAAGAAACGCAAGGCCTTTAATACTTGCCCCCTCAACAAACGATGCTTTGGCAAACGCATCCAAAAATATTGGTTCGCTTCTTAATTATAAGAATATCTATTTCGTTCCATTCGGGCAAGATAGTTTTCAAAACAAGCCAAACTCAATGGTAGCTGATTTTTCGCTTATTCCCGAAACTATTGAAGCCGCGTTACATGGAAAACAGCTACAACCTATTATAATTGAACCTAAGCAGTAAAAAATGATGCATAACGGACAAACCGAGCAAAAACAAGGCTTTAGCCTTGTTTTTGGTTACCCGAAGGCGTACAAGGGTACGTGGAGTGGCGAGGTTTGTTTGTGGCACAAAACAAAAAAATACTCTTTATTTTTGTTTTTTATAAAAAACCGGGACTTTTACAGGCTTTGAAACCTGCAAAAGTCCCTTGCTTTATTTAGTTTTGTGCGTCTGCGCTTTTTTTACACACCCTTTGGATTTTATCCTTCAAAATCAACAAATACATATTTAATCTTATTTCTCTTATATGTATATGTAATATAAACGTTATCGCCGTCTGCAATCATTGCAGGGTATGAATATTCATACCAAATAATGCCTGAAGAATCTATTTCGGTAACTTTTTCCCAAGTTTCACCGTTATCCTTTGAAACAGCCAAGCGAAGCTTATAACGCAAACCGTTAACTGAAATCGGGTTATAAGCAAGCCAAAGCCATCCGTTATCTGTCATAACAACATCAACACCGCTGTTGTTATTGAGAAGGTCCGTTTTATATGCCTCGTTCCATGTATAACCGCCATCAAAAGAATCACTTCTGTAAAGCTTTCCGGATTTTGTTCTGAAAAATGCATGAATGTTGCCATCAAGGTCTTCCCAAAGAGCAGGTTGAATCATTTCAGCATCTGAGGAAATATAATCAGTTTTTGTCCAGGTTTTTCCGCCATCCTCAGAAATATCAAAAAACGCTTTCCAATCCCCTTGCTCAGTTGAAGCAGGTGCAATTATTGTTCCGCTTTTGGTTACAAGGCATTTATTTTTAACAGGGCCTCTGCCGCCTGATGTATCGCCCTCAACAAGCTCCTTGGCTTCAGTCCATGTTTCGCCGCCGTCATAAGAATCTGTATACTTTGTTACCCAAACCTTAGTATCAACGCCTACTTTATAATAAAGCCTTACATACTCGCCGAAATTTTGAAGAACAGGATTCCAATGAGCAACTGTGTCCTCAGATGGTACCTGCTTTGCTTCTCCCCAACTGCCATTTGAGTATACAGAATACCATATTCTTACATCATCGTCACCTTCACCACTACCGCCAAACCAAGCGCAAATCAGGTTACCATTATCCAACATTTCAATTGTTGAGGCATGGGTGGTATCTGTTACATCACCGCTACCCAGAATTGAACCTTTCTCAATGTTGCAATTAGTTTCTGCATTTGCCGGTATAACCGCCGCACTTATAAGCATAACCATTGCTAAAACAAATGAAAGGACTTTTTTTGATTGATTCATTTCATTATCTCCCTTTTATTTAAGACTCAAAGCCTTAAACGTTTTTATAGAGATTTTATGAAAAACTCACAAAATCTCTTTGAATAATATAACATATTTGTTGTTTTTTAGCAATAGTTTATTGCTTTTCCTATATAAAATCGGCACTGTAAACAACACGTATAAAAAACACTTTCGCACAATTAACAACCAAAATTCACGTTACGTAATAAATCGTAACTTTACCGAAACTTGCATTTTTAGCAAAAAATGTGAAAATCTATTTACAAAAAAATAAAACTAATGTATAATTAGTAAGACAAAAGGGAGTAACTCGCGCTTTATCTATGCGCGGTATTCAGCGTCATTCTCGGCAATAGCCCGCTGATGCCTTAAAGAGTGAGACTTTTACCTCTTACGGTAAAAGTCTTTTTTATTACTCCGATTTTGAACACGAATAAGAAAGGAAAGAAACGATGAAACATTATCTCGAATCTGCAGAAGCAGTATTCGCCGAAGTGAATTCAGGCGAAAATGGTCTTACTTCCGCAGAAGCAGCAGCAAGGCTTGAAAAAAATGGTAAAAATAAGCTTGCTGAGGCTAAAAAGGATTCTACTCTCAAAAAATTCTTTGACCAGATGAAAGACCCTATGATTATTATTCTTCTTGTTGCCGCTGTTATTTCAGCAGTTACAGAAATAATCGAAGCGGGTAAATTCGTTGCTCCCACTGACTCAATCATTATTCTCGTTGTTGTTCTTATCAACGCCATACTCGGTGTTGTTCAAGAAAACAAAGCAGAGAAAGCTGTTGAAGCATTGCAGAAAATGTCTGCTGCAACTACTAAAACGCTTCGCGACGGTAAAGTTATAAGCGTTAAGAGCGAAGACCTCGTTGTAGGTGACGTTATTCTTCTTGATGCAGGTGACGCTATTCCGGCAGACTGCCGAATTTTTGAATGTGCGAGCATGAAAATAGAAGAAGCAGCTCTTACAGGTGAATCTGTTCCTGTTAACAAGCTTGTTAAAGCGCTTACGCTTTCAAGCGATAAAGGCAACGAAGTTCCCCTTGGTGACCGCAAAAATATGGCTTATATGGGTTCAACTCTCGTTTACGGTCGCGGTAAGGCTGTTGTTGTTGCTACAGGTATGGATACCGAAAT
>JAZUOA010000025.1:0-8532 GCA_045604445.1 Acutalibacteraceae bacterium | reverse complement strand
TGCTTCGCACAGTGTTATTCGCTTCGCGAGTTTGTTGCGAATAAAATAACACTGAATCCGAAGGATTCAATAACACTATTGTCCGGGGACAATAATATCACTCTGCCGCAAGGCAGAATAACACTTGAAAAACTTTTCCGTTTTCTGTATAATTTATATAGAGGTGGTATTTATGGCGGATAGTATTTTGCGGGATAAAGCTAAAGGGTTTGCAAAAGATATAGTTTTTGCTTGCCGAGATATGAAAAATAATAAAAAAGAATCTGTCCTGATAAATCAGCTTCTTCGCTCAGCAACCTCTATCGGTGCAAATATACACGAAGCACAATATGCACAGGGAACTAAAGATTTTATATCAAAATTAGAGATAGCACAAAAAGAGTGCTATGAAACAGAGTATTGGTTAGAACTTCTTTTTGAAACTGATTGCTTATCTGAAGAAAATTATAAAAAGCTACATAATGATTGCGGAGCAATCAGAAGGATGCTTATTTCTTCATTGAAAACAATCAAAGCCAATCACTCAAAGGAGAGTATGTAATGATAAAGGGATATAGTTTTAGAATTGAAAACATATTTCAGATGTTTAAAAAGCATTATTGTCCTGTTTGTAGTGCTGAATTATCGAAAATAAAAGTTTCAGAAATTGTTAATTCTGAATCTCCCGAAGCTAAAAATTATGATTTTGATGTTGCAGATACTTTTATAAAAGGGGATATGAAATTTACACATATTGAACTTTATTGTAATCAATGTAATAAGTACTACACAATTAAAGAAGCGAAGAAAAATAAATTTTAACAGCGCACTTACTCACCACTTTTAGTGACAGTGCAAAAAAAGTAAGAGTTAATGTAGTTTTTGCTACATTAACTCTTTTTGTCCTTTAGATTACGACTCAAAAAAACTCGCGTTTTTTATAGTCTCATATTTTTAATTATAAGCCATAGTATTCAAGAATACCCTTATAAATTCCGCAGGCAATATTTTTTTGACCGCTTGCGGAGTTTTGTATTTTAAAATCGCTTGAATTAGAAATAAAACCGCATTCAACCAAAACCGCAGGGCAGTTTTCAACCCTTGTAACTCTGAAGGGGTAAAAATGAGCACCTCTGTTTTTCATAGCATAGCTCAGATTTGTTTTCAACGGCTTTGGTAAATTGGTTGCAATAGCCCCTGCCAGCTCGCCCGAATAGCTTGTGTAGTAATAAACCGAGGAGCCCTTGGCAGAGCTGTCAGAAGAGGAATCAAGGTGAATCGACACGAACATATCCGGGTTTTTCTTTATCGTGTTTAAGCGCCTCTCCTCAATTTCAGGCACAGATGATGAATTATCTCTTGAAAAAATAACAGTTGCGCCTGCTTTTTCAAGGTATGCCTTAAGATAAGTTGCAATTTTATATGTAATATCCTTTTCGAAAATGCCCGTTCCAGAGCCTGCACCGGGCTGACTACCGCCATGGCCCGGGTCAATTTCTATAACCCTGCCCTTTAAAGAGGTAACCGGCTCTTTAAAGGATATAACAAGATAGTTATCGCTATTGTAATATGTAGTATAACCGCTGAACTTTCCGGCAGTTCTGAAATAAACTCTCAGCGTTGCGGTTTTGTTTTCTGAATTTAAAATCCATTTACAGGATTTTATAACCTTGCTCTCAGGGAAAGAAAGCGTGCCGGAAGCGGAGGAGGTGTAATTAAAGGTTATATCTATAAAGCTACCGGTAAATTCACCGTTTTTTATGTTAAATTGCCTGTTATTGTACCCCGTTTCATATTCCTGGGGTTTGATTTTCGCGTTAAAGGGAACCCGCCAATCAAGCTTTAAATAGACCTCTGTTGCGGTTTTTGTTGTTTTGCTTGCAGGGGGCAATGTTATTTTGTTATAAGGCATTTTGTAGCCTGTGAAGGCTTTAACCTCATCGGCATAAACGCGCCTGCCTGATTTTAAAACATAAAACTTTTTACCGCTTTCGCTATCTGTAACCGGCCCTGATTTTATATAATCAAACGTTCCTTTAGGGAGGGTTGTATACAAGGGATTTGATTTATCGTTAACAGGCGATTCCGGGAAGGTTTCAGCGCAGGATTCCGTTACCTTGATAAATTTAGCGGTGGTGTCGCTCCCTTGATTCTTAGTTGGTGTTTTTTGAGTAAAATACTGCAAGGGTTGAATTTTTGCAATATCAACGCTGTTAAGAACAATTTCTTTAACATCCGCTAAGGTTAATTCGCCGTCACCATCCACATCGCCGGTTGAAGCCTGCGCCGCGGTAGGTGCTTTTATACCCGAAACAATTCTTAAAACAATTCTTGCATCTGCAAGGCTGATTTTCCCATCTGAATTCATATCTCCCGAAGCATTCCCTGCAGTTGCGGAAAGCCCATTAGATAAAACACAAAGCAACAGAAAAATTGCCGTTATTCTTTTTAAAAAGCTTTTCATTTATACGCCTCTATCATTGCCGCCCTTGATAAAGAGCCTACAAGCCCATCTGCATCAAGGTTATTATCCTCTTGAAATTTAATAACTGCCCCAAGCGTTGTGGGGCCAAAGCTACCGTCAATATCGCTTTTTTCAAGGTAGCCTAATTTATAAAGATGCCATTGCACCCATCTTACGCTTTCGCCGCTATCACCCTGGCGAACAGTTGCGGTTGGCTCTGCATAAGGGCATTCTTCTTTTGTTGGGGTAACTGCCGCACCAACGGTAATATAATCAGAATGAGCATAGCCTGTATAAGTGGTGCCGTTAACCTTAGCAGTTACCTTGTACCAATCACCGCTTGTGCCGATGATTGTAACAGCTTGTCCGTTGGAAAGGGTTGTAACAACCGAACCGCTTGTTGAAGCAGAGCTTCTGAGATTAAGGTATCCATCTGTTATTTTAACCGTTCCGCTTTTAGTTGCGGCTTCGCCTGAGGTTGTAACGGAAATCGCAGAGGAATAGCCTGAATAAAAATTCTTACTGCCTGTTCCTATACCTGAACGGATTTTGTATTTATATGCCGTTCCGCTTGAAACATCGCTGTCTGTATATGAATTGGTTGTAACCGTGGCAATATTTTTATAGGCACCGCTTATAGCATCATAGCGGTAAACAACGTATCTATCCGCGTTAGCAGTTGCGCTCCATTTAATTTTAACTGCGCTTTCAGATTTAGATACCAATGAAAGTCCTGTAGGGTTAGCGGGCGCTACCGTTGCGTTAAAAACGTTGCTGAAGGAAGAGTAAACTACCGCTCCATCGCTATTTTTATAATAACCGCGCACCTTATATTTAGCAATTTCGCCTGATTTTACCGATGTATCGGAGTAAGACGTTCCGGCAGTTGTGTTAACCTTAACATATTTTGCCTGAGCTGTATCATACTTATAAACCTGATAATTTTCGGCTTTATCTATGGCGCTCCAGCTAAGAGTTAGATAAGATGTTGAATAAGCTGAGCAGGTAACCGTAGGTTTGGTTTGTTTAAAAGCTTCCTCCCTTGTTAAATCTGCATTTGGCATATTCTTAAAAACAGGGATTGAAAAAATCTTTTTTGTTTTTATAATGCCTGCATCAACATAGGCATTGTAGGTATGCTTAGCCTCGCTCGCCGCCGCCCTTACATTGCCCATATATTCATGCTCATAAAGGCTGTCGGAATCGGGGTTAACATTGAATTTCTGAAGATATCCGGTGAATTGATACTCCGAAAAACCTTCATAAATATACTTTGCACCGTAATAAATTGTTTTATATGGGTTATCCCAGGGTCTGCCATAGCTTGTATCTAAAGAGATATTCCCCTTAGGAACAAAGCCTGTATAGGTTTTGCTGCTGATAACAGCGCTCACCTTATAAAAGCTTCCGCTTGCTGCTATATAGTAAACATTGCTGCCTGATGGGATTGTAGCAACGCTTGAGGAAGATGTAGAAGCAGTTTTATACATAGGGGTGCTTTGGGTAGTTTTCATTTTACCATTTGCCCAAAGAAGACCATCTGCAACGCCGGTGTATGCACCAATATTATAATAATTATAAATTCCGTTGTATGGTGCATTTTTACCGCTTGCGCCGCCGGCATTTGAGGCAGAGCTTGAGCCTACCTCCTGTACAATTTTTGATGCAAGATAATATGCACTCATTCCGCTATCCTTAGCGGCTTTTAAAATTGCGGCGGAATATTTCACCTTACTGCCGCTTTGAGTATAGGTTTTTTCTGCTCCGTTACCATCAAGGTATGTAATATAGGAATTATGCATCCATGTGCCATCAAGTATAGCTTCTATACCTTCAATTGTTTGGGTGCTGTCGTACGCGGTGCTTTCAAATTGGAATATATATTCCTCAGTTAAGAAATTGCGGGGATCCATATAATATTTTACCGCTTCCTCAGAAGCACTTACCCAGTTAGGTGATTCCTTAATAATTCCATTACAGCTGCTGCAACTGCATTTTAAGTATGCGCTTACACTGTTTTCTATAAGCTGCTGGCTATGAGGTGTTCTTTCCCCATCAATGGAAGCCTGCCAATCAAGATTTGTTACAAAAGGCTTAAACTCCCACCGGGGATATTTTTCATGAAGCTCTGCAAGATATTCTGCATAAGAAACGGGGAAGCCCGCTTTTATCATTTGCTCATCAAACGGCAAAGCATCAACTGCCGATAAAAGTATGCTTTTAACATCCGCAACGGTAATTGAACCACTGCCGTTCATATCACCTGCAGAAATCTGAGCCGATGTTGGTTTTTGTATTGATGAGGCAATGCGCAGTGCAATTCTTGCATCCTTGGTTGTAATTTCTCCGTCACCATCTAAATCACCCTTAACGCCTGCCGCCGATACGCCGGGAACAAACGAAACAGATAAAATACAAATAAGTATTATTGATAAAAGCTTTAAACCTCTTTTCATATAAACCTACCTTATATTTCAACAAAAATTTGCACACTTTTCCTTATAACTAATTTTATTTTATCATATTCTTCAGGTTTTTTATTTCTGCATTAGAATTATAACCACTCTTTTCACCAAAACAATAGGAATAAGAAAACAATGCAAAGCCTTGCCAACAGCCTTTATCCTTTACCATTTCATATTGTCTTTTTAGTATATCATTATTTTCGACCCATTCATTCTCGCCTGAACCTGCGTTTAAATCTTTTTCACCGCTTTTATACGCGCTCATTCCCAAAACAAGCTTGCCGTTATTCTCTGCCGCTTTTTCCCATTCCGCAACCAAATTCTCAAATGGTGCCGCTTCATTCTCAAAGCCAAAGTAAATTTGCGGTATAATAAAATCTGCAAATCCCTCTTCATTAAGCCATTTTTTCACATCAGCGCAGTAGCTCTCCTTGCATTTTTCTAAAATTCCGCAAGGACTTACGGAAAATACTAACCCTTCGTTTTTATTTTTCACCAGCGAATAAACCCCTGCCAAAAGCGCGTTAACATTTTCGCACCGCCATTCCTTTAAGCTAAGGCCACCGCCGGCTTTCTCATACTGCTCATACTGCCCTTTATCTCCCGAAATATTGCATTCAGGGTAAAAATAATCATCGAAATGAATGCCCGAAAGATTATATTTATCCAGAGCCTCTCTCACACCCTTTAAAACACAGGCTCGGCTTTCATCGCCTGCAGGATTCAAATAAATCCCCTTTTCACAAATCAGAATATTGCTTTTGTCTTTTTTGTAAAGGGTAATTGCCGGCGAATCCGCAGGCAACTCCGATAGCTTTGTTTTATACGACACCCTATAGGGATTCAGCCATAAATGAACATCAATATCATATTTTTCTGCCTCTTGCAAAAAGCATTCCAACGGGTCAAAGCAAAGAGACTTTTCCCCTGATACCGCATCGCTTAGCGGAAACATTTCGGAAAAATACAAGCTATCGCAAAAGGCTCTGCCGTGGTAAAAGATAGTGTTAAGCTTCAGGCCTTTACAGTTCTCTAAAATATTTATAACCTCTCCTCGGTATTCTTCTTCCGTCTTATCCCTGATTAAATCACCAAGCTCTTTATAACTAAGCCATACTCCCCTTATTTCCTTTTGTTGCCCATTTGAAACAATCTGATTTGATGTTTCTTTTTCTACATCTGTAACGCTGTTGCCTTTCTTATTTAAAACAACAGCGGATGCTGCTAAACCAACAATTATTAAAAATACAAACAGTTTTCTAAACATAAAAACACCGCCTGTTAATTTATACAGGCGGTGCAATATTTTTATTCTTCAATTAAATAATCATCCTCAAAGGTATCAATTCCGAAGCCCTTTTCATTGTAAACATTTCTTGCTTTAAAAAGCAATTGATTTGTTTCTTCATTCTGCTTTTCTTCTGCTTCGCTTAATTTTTCATAATGCCTTGAAACTGTAATCAACATTATAAGCGCAACTGCATACTGCAATATACAAAGCCCCTGAGCAATTTTACTGTTTGAAAAAAGCGAGTTAACCCAAGGCTGAGAAAAGCTTATACCAAACCTTGTAACCGCATAGTTGAAAAGCTTAAAGAAGCTATAAACACTTGCTGTAACAAAGCTTACCGCTTCAATAGCCGATAAATTTCTGATACCGTTATCTCTTAAAAGATACCAAAGGGAAACTGATAAAAACAAAAAGCTGAAAGCAGTTACTGTGTAAACAAGGCTACCTATAAAGCGCAGCAGAAGCCCTGCAGGCTTATCCGCTGAAAAACCAACAGCCCAATTGGCTAAGGCACCCTTAAAATATATGCTTAGAAAGCAAACTATCAATAAAAGCTTAAGATAACCCGTTGATTTTTTTGCTTTTCTGTTTCTGCTTCTTTTGTGGCCTATACCCTCTCCGTTAAAGGCTACAAACCCAACAACAAGCACAATATATGTAGCAAGGCTTGAAAGCTTTGAACCTAAATCTATGCAAAGCTCATTACCCAAGGTGCCTATAAAAACTATTATATTTGCAATTAACAGTAACCCTGAAATGCCTGCAAGCATTTTTGCAGAATTTGAAATATAGCCTTTTATTGTCATTGTTTCACCTGCATTAAATGATAATTAAAATCGGCGGCACCGAGGCACCGCCGATAAATTAACCCTTTAAAAGACTTTATTAAAGCTCTTTATTCTGGTTTGCAACGCTTAACTGCTCTTGAGCAAGTCTTTCAATTGCTTCCTTATCACCGGACATTGCAAGCTTTGCAGCTTCCTCACGGCGAGCAAGAAGCTCAGCATACATACGCTCTCTCTTTTCGCCGCTAAGGTCATAGAAAAGAATAGGAATAATACCTAAAAGACCTGTAACTGTTGGGATAATAGTTGCCATTGCGAAAAGACCGAATTTAGTATCATCAGTCTGAGCAGTACCGCGAGTGTAAGAAGAAATATCGTAGCCGATAAGCTTCTTAAGCTGTAAGGAAAGAGCGGAGTTAAGAATGCTTGCAAGCTTCTT
Organism: Acutalibacteraceae bacterium; assembly: GCA_045604445.1. GTDB lineage: Bacteria > Bacillota > Clostridia > Oscillospirales > Acutalibacteraceae > DTU089. The sequence goes on along the minus strand of JAZUOA010000025.1, from coordinate 1,109 downwards.
TGTAAGGTCTCTTGCAACAGAGGTCATAGCCTCAGTTCTGTAACCGTCTTTCCATTCGCAATAGTCCATAGACTCGTTATACATCTCGCTGGGGATAACCCTACGAACACCCCAGAATACCATATAGATAGCTTCCTTAATTGCCATAACAAAGAACATCGGTAAAACTTTTTTATAAATACCGTTGTGCTTACCGCCTATCATACCGATAAGGAATACCGGGATATCAAGAAGCGGCTGGCTCTTTGTACCGAGAAGATAGAGAGTTTTTGTTGAAAACCTTCTTCTGAACCAAGGAACAAGGGAGAACGAGAAGGGGTTGATAATAGCACCGGGAATACCGGCAACCATTGTCATAGATGCAAAGTTAAGAACATCGATATAGTAGTCGTTTATGCTACCGCCAACGCTGAAGTTTGAAAGAGTTTCTGAAAGAGTAAGCAACAAAATCGGCTTGTTGTTAACAACAGATTTCAAGCTCTGCACAACGCTGGGAGTTTCAACTGACTGAAGAACACGCTCGCGGGTCATAACGCAGAAGATAAGCGATGCAACACCGCTTACGATTGCAGTAAAGTTACCCATAAACATAAAGGTTGAGGTATAGGAAAGGTTAATAACCTTGTTACCGATAAGGTCTATCAAAACCGTAAGAATCTGTTGAGGAAGCTTTTCACCAAGAAGACCGGAGAAGAACTCCGCCATCGTAATAAGCCTGGTTCGGTCAACAGGGTGCGGCGTTATGGTGGCAAGCATACCTGTTCTTGCAATACCCTGGAAGGTACCTACGCCTTCTCTGAGGGTATCAAGAAGAACAAAGAAAACAAACTTTCCTATTGAGTACTGGTCTGTGCCTGCAAACAGGATGGGCATAAACCAATACAAAAGAGTTGCAATACAGCCGGGCACGGCAAGAGCAAGAAGATAGGGTCTGAATTTACCCCAACGGGTTCTTGTCTTTTCAACTATTGCCGCCATAAAGATATCGTTTGCGATATCCCATACGCTGTTGATTGCCTTCTGAATTGTCTGATACTTCAGGTCGATTTTAACAATGTTAGTAATGAATCGTGTGGTATACATATTTATGTTAAGGCTCTGCGCAGCAT
>JAZUOA010000024.1:0-3102 GCA_045604445.1 Acutalibacteraceae bacterium | reverse complement strand
TCTATCTCCATTAAGCCTTTATTTGTCATTTCAAAAACACCAATTTCATTAGTTGAGCCAAAACGGTTTTTAGTTGCTCTTAAAATTCTATATGTAAGATTACGTTCACCCTCAAAATACAAAACAGTGTCAACAATATGCTCAAGCACCTTTGGACCAGCAATATTTCCATCTTTGTTAACATGTCCCACAAGAATTATCGGAATATCGTTATTTTTAGCAGTTCGCATAAAAAGATTTGTGCACTCTCTTACTTGAGTGATGCTACCTGCAGTAGACGAAACATCATTTATACTCATAGTCTGAACAGAATCTATCATAACAATATCCGGCTTTTCAGTACGAATATATTCACAAATAATCTCTGCATCAGTTTCGCACATAACAGAAAGTGTTTCAGTTTTAACACCCAAACGATTGGCTCTCATTTTAATTTGATAAGCAGATTCTTCGCCCGAAACATACAAAACAGATAAATTACCGCTTAAAAGCTCACAAACCTGCAAAAGGATTGTTGACTTACCAATACCGGGATCACCACATAAAAGAACCAAAGAACCCTTTACAAGACCACCGCCGAGAACGCGATTCAACTCCCCTATACCTGTATTAAAACGAATTTCATTGCTTGAGTCAATTTGCGAAAGAGGTAGCGGTCTACCAAAATTCGAGTTCATTCTGCTTTTAGCTACTTTATTATCTGAAACTGCAACCATTTGCTCCTCCATTGTATCCCACTCGTTACAGGAAGGGCATTTACCATACCATTTTGTTGTTTCATAGCCGCAAGCACTGCAAATAAATAAAGTTTTAGTTTTAGCCATTATTTTCATTCCTTGAAGAAATATATTTTTGTATTCCAATTGCTATAGAAAAAGCAATTTTTCGTTGATATAAATCAGTTTTTAAAAGTTGAGCTTCATTGTAATTCGATAAAAAACCGCATTCAACAAGAACCGCAGGTTTAACCGCATTATAAATCAAAAAAACAGAATTACTGCATTCTTTTATCTGACGATTATTCTCAGGTTGTAAAGCTTCTGTAATGGTTTTTTGAATATTAAAAGCAAGATTTTTACTATGCTCTGCAATAGCAGGTGAATAAAAAACCTGTGTTCCACTATATTTTTCCTGAGGATATGAATTTTGATGGATGCTTACAAAAATCGCATTATCAGTTTCTTCCATCAATTTCATTCTATTATGTAAATCCGAAGTTTTCTTTGATTTTATTGTGGTAAGCCCTTCATCTTCAACTGAAACATCAGTTTCTCTAACTTTAATGGTTTTATATCCGAATGAATTTAAAAATGCATCTAAATATAGACTTATTTTCAGGTTAATATCCTTTTCAATCGTACCATCCCTTGCGGATGCCCCACCATCAAAACCCCCATGACCTGCATCAATGATAACAACAGGGGCATAATAACTACCGCTATTAGAGCTAACAGAAACCAAATCAGCACCAGGCATTATAAAAGAGGTTAGCAAAAGACAAAAAGAAATAAAAACACAAATAATTAAAATATAAAGTTTTTTCATATAATCACCATTAAATTATATGAATTATCCTGTAATTAAATTATTTAAATTCGATTAAATCCTTTGTCAAAAGGCGGTGGCGAATAATTCTATGAAGGATATCAGGTGTTTCCGTTTTAATAAACAGTTCTTTACAAAAAAGCACGGGATTCACGGTAAAATCATTGCCTGCCGGTAACCGAAAAAACATTTTTACTGCAGTATCGCTAATATCAATATTAAAATCAGCTAAATGTTCGCACACATTGATTTGCTTAAATCCACCTTTTTTTGTTTTCTTTTCAATAATTACGTCACCAATAGAAATAATCTCTTTAATTTTATTTGCAAATTCTTCGGGAGCTTTTATGTTGGGTATTTCAACAGTATATTCACCATAAACAATTAATAACGGCTTTTGCTCAGGTTCGCATATTTCTAAAAAGTCGATACCGGGAACTGTTACTCTATTGAGCTCTGATAAAACCTTTTCGTTTGGGTATGAATCATCATTTAGCCTTATATCAAGAGTTTCTCTTAATCCTTCAACACCCAAAGGGAGCGGAAGACCAAAAACAAGGTGTGGATGAGGATTAAAGCCTTCCGTGTACCATAAAGGAATATCTGTTCGCCTGAAAGCCCTTATAATGCACCTTGTAAGATCGAGGTGAGAAATATATTTAGAGGAATCTTTTTTATTAAACCAAATTCTTATTGAGCGCATGGCACTTACCTCCGTTCAAAGAATTTGAGCCGCAAGAAGCACAGCTCTTTCGACAATGAGCAGTAGTTTGAGCTTTTTTAGCCTTTTCATTCTCTTTGATTAAAAATTCTTTTTTAATGCCGGAATTTATATGATCCCACGGTAGAATCTCATCATAACTACGCCTGCGATTAGCATAAAACGAAGTATTCATTCCGCAATCATCAAATGCTTTCATCCAAGCTTCAAAATTAAATTTATCGTCCCAACTATCAAATGTGCAACCATATTTATAAGCCGTTTCAAGAACTTTGCCTAACCGACGATCGCCACGGGCAAAAACGCCTTCAAGAAAAGTAAGGTTAGTATTATGAAAACGGAAGGTGATCTTTTTAGATGTGCAGGTTTCTAACAGCAGCTTTTGCTTTCGATTAAGCTCTTCTATAGAATCTTGAGGCTCCCATTGGAATGGTGTGCAAGGCTTTGGAACAAAGGAAGAAACGCCGGCGCTTACGGAAACGCCTTTACCTTTAGGTTTGTCAGGATTACTATAAAACTCTTCAACTACCTTTTGAGAAAGCTCGTTAATACCAATAACATCTGTATCAGTTTCAGTAGGAAGCCCAATCATAAAATAAAGCTTAACAGCAGTCCAACCGCCAACAAAAGCCTTTCTACATGTTGTTAAAATTTCTTCCTCGCTGATATTTTTATTTATAACATCTCTCATTCTTTGAGTTCCTGCTTCTGCGGCAAAAGTAAGCCCGGAACGGCGCACTAACGCAAGTTTCTCTTTTAGTTCATCTGAAAAATTATCAATTCTTAAAGAAGGTAAAGCAATGTTAATTTTATCAGGAGTTGCCCAACCTAAGAGG
>JAZUOA010000023.1:0-6211 GCA_045604445.1 Acutalibacteraceae bacterium | reverse complement strand
ATCTTCAATTAACAAATATGCACTCAGTTCAACAAAAGAATTCATTGATTTTTCGGAACAGTGTTATTATAAAGAGATAGAAGCCTTAGCGGATATAATTTCAAAAAACGATGATATAAAAATTGTTTCTATCGCAGGACCATCCGGTTCGGGAAAAACAACTACTGCTCATATACTCTATGATTTACTCATCGAGCGCAATGAAACGCCAACGGTTGTTTCCCTTGATGATTTCTATCTTCCGGGAGATATGCTTCCTATTCTTCCAAACGGAAAAAAGGATATTGAATCGGTTAATTCTCTTGATGTTTCGCTCATTGGAAAATGCTTCAACGAAATTATAACAACGGGTGAAAGTGTTTTACCGATTTATGATTTCAAAACAAGAAGTAGAAATCTTTTAGGCAAAAAGGTTGATATAAAAAATCATGGAATCATTATTTGCGAGGGCTTGCACGCTCTTAATCCGCTCATTACAGACTTGATTCCTCGCAAAAATATTTATAAGATTTATATTAGCGTTAACACACCCATCCTTGATGATAGCGGCGAAACCCTTTTATCAAGCCGACAAATAAGGTTGATAAGAAGAACACTGCGTGACAGAGTTTTTCGTGGCTCTTCGGTTAACACAACTCTTTCGTTGTGGGATGGTGTTATTGAGGGTGAGAGAAAGTATCTCTATTGTTTCAAAGAAACTGCCGATGCCCAGTTAAAAACTCTTCATTTGTATGAACCCTTAGTATATAAAGATGATTTTTTAGCGCTTGCTAATGAGGTTAGTCCCGATAGCCCTTGTTATGATTATTTTATGAAAACTGTTAATGCCCTTAAATATTTTAACTCTATTAGCAGCGATTTTGTTCCTGATAAATCTTTAATTCGTGAATTTATTGGTAATGGAAAATACAACGCTGTAACTTGATTACCAAATATAAATATGATATTATTTTTAAAAACGGAGGTATTGTTATGGATTTTATGGATTCTATTGACAACGCACTAAATAAAGCAAAGGATGTTTTGGATGTTGCTTGCAAAAAAACAGGGGAAGCGGTAACCGTTCAAAAACAAAAATTCGATATTTCATCGCTTAAAAATCAATGCGATAAGGATTTTTGCAAGCTTGGAAAGATATATTTTGAAACTATAAAAAACAACGATGTTGAAGATCAAAAAACATTGGAATTAGTTAATAGTATAAAAGAAAAGCAGGAAAAAATTGAGGAGCTTGAAAAACAGGTTCTTGATGCCAAAAATAAGAGAATATGCCCAAATTGTAATGCAAGTATTGATGCTTCATCGGTTTATTGTAATTCCTGTGGCACAAAGGTAATTATCGAAAATGACTAATTTAAAATTTGGAATAATCGTTGCCGATAACGATGAATTCAAGCCTTTGGAAGATTATATTCTAAAGGTCGAACATAACAAATTAACTTTATTCGGCAGAACAGCTTATAGCTTTCAATATGAAAATAAAGAGGTTTTGGCTGTTTGCTGTGGCATTGGTAAGGTTAATGCCGCCATTGCAACGGCTTCGCTTATCGAAAATGGATGCAATGTAATTCTTAATTATGGCCTTTCGGGTGGTTTAAGTGGTGTTAAAAGGGGAGAGCTTGTTGTTCCTAAATCTTTCTTAGAACACGATTTTGACCTGACCGGTATTGGATATGCCCCTTGTGAAAAACCATCGCAGGAGTATGTTTATAACGCTGATAATAGGTTATTGGATTGCTTATGTTCAATTGTAGGCGATTGTAATAACGGATTAGCAGTTACAGGAGACCATTTCGTTTGTTCGAAGGAAGAAAGTGAATTCTTAAAGGCTAACTTTAAAGCGGTTTCTTGCGATATGGAAACTGCCGCTATTGCTTATGCTTCAAATGCTTCAAATGTTCCTTTTGCAGCATTAAGGAGAATATCCGATGATGCTGATGATTGCGCGGTTGATAATTATCGTGAGATGAATGTAACTTCAACATCAATGCCATATGAGATTATATTAAAGGTTATAAAAAACTTTAATTTAGGAGATTAAAATGTCTAATTCAAAAGGCGCCAGAAAACAACAAAGTTTTGAATACGGCGCAATTATACTTATCGTTGCAACAGCGCTTGTTAAAATAATCGGCGCAATTTTCAAAATTCCGCTTTCGAATTTAATTGGTGATTTAGGTTTTGGCTATTTTTCATCCGCCTACGACCTTTTTATCCCGATTTATTCGCTCGCAATGGCAGGTCTGCCTATTGCGGTTTCAAGAATTGTTGCCGAAAATATGGCAACCGGAAAATTTAAAGATGTTAGGCAAACCTTAAGAATTGCAAGAAGAGCTTTCTTTGTAACGGGTTGTATCGGTTTTGTCTTAATGCTTTGTCTTGTAAAGCCTTTCGTTGATATAACCGACCCAACAGGTCAAACGATATACAGCCTTTTTGCCATTGCGCCAAATATTTTCTTTTGTTGCACTATGTCGACCTATCGCGGATACTATGAGGGTCTTAGAAATATGTATCCAACCGCTATTTCTGATGTTATTGAGGCACTTGGAAAACTGATTTTAGGCTATGGTTTTGCTTATATTACTATGGTGCTAACTCAAAATGTTGCCTATGCGGCGGCAGCGGCTATGGTTGGTATAACTGTTGGTGCTATGTTTGCCGCAATCTATTTGCGATTAAATTATAAATTTAAAGGGGATACGATTTCCGAAGAAGAATTGGCCGCAAGTGATGAACCAATTCCTGCAAAAAGCGCCTTAAAAGCTTTGCTTTTGATTTCTATTCCTGTTGTCTTAACTTCACTTGCTAACAATGTTGCATCCCTAATTGATGTTTCAATGGTAAAGTTACAATTGTCACATTTAGTAACCGACAATGCTGACTTTATTAGGGATATGTATAGCGCTTCAATCGCTGACTATGATGCAACCTCGGCAACCGCCTTAACGAATGAGGGTATTCCAACATTCCTTTACGGTATAAGAGGCAAGGCATTCACAATTTATAACCTTGTGCCAACAATTGCTTCGGTATTAGGTGTTAGCGCACTTCCTGTTTTAGCATCTTCCTGGGTGGTCAAGGATAAGATTAAAATAAAGAAGAATATTGATTCAATAATCAAATTAACCGCCCTTATTGCTATGCCTGCAGGATTTGGACTTATTTCAGTTGGTGGTCCTGTTATGCAGCTTTTATATAAAAGCGCTGCTTCGGTTGAAATTGGTGGACCAATGCTTCAAATATTTGGTGTTGCCGCTATTTTTGCAGGTCTTTCAATTCCTATAACAAGCATGCTTCAAGCAATTGGAAAACAAAATGTTCCTGTCCTTAATATCGCAATTGGTGCGGTTATTAAAATAATTGTAAATTATATTTTAGTAGGCATTCCATCAATAAACGTATTAGGAGCACCGATTGGAACACTTTGTTGTTATTTATTCATTTTCCTTGCGAATATTATTTGTTTAATTAAGTTCACAGGCATTATTCCAAGCATAACAAAAGTATTTATAAAACCGCTTATCGCATCAGCTCTTTGCGGCGGTGCTGCATTTGCTGTAACTAAGTTTAATTCTTCAAATTTAGTTACAGTTGGGGCAATTTGTGTTGCCGGTGTTGTATATTTGGTTGCCTTAATAGCGTTTAATACCTTTGAAGAGGAGGACTTTTTAGCTCTTCCGGGCGGAAATAAGCTCTTGAAAATTTGCAAAAGATACAAAATATTGAGGTAAAATTTGTTTAATACGGAAAATTTTGTGTTTTTAAGCCATTTTTTAGAACTTTTTTAACGAAATCTATTGATTTTTCGCTCAATATATGGTAAAAATATATAGTAAACGCGAATTATTGTTCGTTGTTTATTGTAAAAATAACGAATTTAAGTTCGTTAAAAATTATTATGGAGGTTCAAAAAAATGAACAAGACTGAATTAATCGCTGCAATTGCTGAAAAAGCAGAAATTTCTAAGAAGGATGCTGACAAGGCTTTAGCTGCTTTCGTTGCTGTTGTTGGTGACGAATTAAAGGCTGGTAACAAGGTTCAGCTCATCGGCTTCGGTTCTTTCGAAGTTAAGGCTCGTGCTGCTCGTCAGGGCATCAATCCTCTTACCAAAGAGAAGATCACAATCGCTGCTTCTAAGAGCCCTGTATTCAAGGCTGGTAAGGCTTTCAAAGACGCTATTAAGTAATTTTGTTTACTTAAAAAACAAGCCGTCCGTTTCGGGCGGCTTGTAATTTTTGGAGTGTTTTATGAGATTAGATAAATTTTTAAAAGTTTCCCGAATTATTAAAAGAAGAACGGTTGCTAACGAAGCCTGCGATGCCGGCCGTGTTTTAGTTAATGGCAAAACTGCCCGTGCTTCTTATGATGTTAAAATAGGGGATATAATTGAGATTGCTTTCGGAAGCCGCAACTTTAAAGCCGAAGTTTTGCAAATAAGCGAAGTCATAAAGAAGGAAGATGCAAGCAATCTCTTTAAAGTGATTGAATAAGTTATTATTTAACACCCGCTTGAATATATTTTCAAGGGGTGTTTTATTTTGGAACAAAAAAGATTTTCTAACATAATACTCGAAAACCGAAACAGGCTTTCTTTATCTGGTGTTAAAGAGGTTACCAACTTTGATGATGAAACAATAATACTCAATACCGATTTAGGAACTCTTGTTATAAAAGGTGAAAACTTAAAAATCAGCAGCTTTGAAAATTCATGCGGTGAATTATCTGCAACAGGAAAAATAATCGCTTTAGTTTATAAAGAAGAAAACGGAAAAGAAAACTTTTTAAAGAAAGTGTTTAGATAATGTGGGAGATAAATTCAGCTTCGCAAATTTTAACCTTTTTATATTCAATTGTATTGGGATTTTCATTAGGTATATTCTTTGATTTACCAAGGAGTTTTCGTTCAATTGTTAGGTATAAAAAAAGTTTTTTGTTTATAAGTGATTTATTCTTTTGGATAATTAGTGCATTCTTTACTTTTTGTTTTTATTTAGTGTTCACAAACGGAGAATTACGTGGCTTTGTTGTTTTTGGTATACTGATTGGTTTTCTGATAGAAAGGCTAACACTTTCACAACTTTTAGTGAAAATTTATAAAAAAATATTTTTATATTTCAAGAGAGTATTTAGAAGATTTGTTGCCTTACGGAACAAAATAATTGATAAAACTTTTGATGTTTTATCAGCCGCTTTAAAAAAAGGGAAAATTGTGCTTAAAAAATGTATAAAAAGTGCAAAAAAGCCTTGAAATAACAATAACTTATGTAGTATACTATCTTTAATATTATTATTGAAAGGTATGCCTTGATGAGTAAGAAAAATAATAAAAGTTATTTTGTTCGTTTTTTAGTTCTTGGTGTTTGTGTTTATCTTGTTGCAACGCTCACGAGTTTGCTTTCAACCTTAAATGAAAGTAAGTCTCAGCTTGCATTGCTTGAAGAGCAGTATGCTGCCGAAAAAAATACAATTGAAGAACTCAGAACAATGCTTGAAAATGATGAAGATTATGCAATTATCGAAAAGGCTGCAAGGGAAAGACTTGGTTATGTCTATTCTGATGAGCAGGTGTTTATTGATATTTCGGGCAACTAATAAATTTTTAAAATATTTTAGGGGGATTTATTTCTTATTATGCAACTTGCGGTGGGACAAATTGTCGAAGGAAAAATTACAGGTATTACAAATTTTGGAGTTTTCGTTGATATAGGAGATGGAAAATCTGGTATGGTGCATATATCGGAGGTTTCTCGTACATATGTTAATGATATTAACGAATTTGTTAAGGTTGGGGATGAGGTTAAAGCTAAAATACTCACTATTGCCGATAATGGTAAAATCAGTTTGAGTATGAAACAGGCTGCTGCCCCTGAACCACGCAAGCCCCGTGAAAAGAGAGAGGTTACAACACACAAGATCGATTCATCTTATACTTGGACTCCGAAAAAGAATGAGCCAGCTTCTTTTGAGGAAATGATGAACCGTTTTAAACAAACAAGTGATGAAAAGTTCACTGATTTAAAAAGAAAGAATCCCGATAGCAGACGTGCAAAGCGTGGCGCTGTTAAATAATATTCGGGGGATGTAAAAAATGCAATACGGATATTTTGATAACAAAAATAAAGAATATGTTATAACAAACCCGAGAACGCCTGCACCTTGGATTAACTATATTGGTAACGGTGCGTTTGGTGGTATCGTTTCCGCAAC
>JAZUOA010000022.1:0-5556 GCA_045604445.1 Acutalibacteraceae bacterium | reverse complement strand
ATATAAGATAAAGCCAACGCTTATTGATATCTGATTTTGTTGCCACAAACATTCCTCCCAAACAACAAAATAATTGCCTTTAATTATAACACATATATTTAACAATTCAATAAAAAAATGACCCTATTGATAAAAATGTTTATCAATAGGGTCATTTAAACTAGCTTACATTTCGCCTTCGTGTTTTGAGGCTTGTTTCTTGTCGGTAGTCAATGCCTTTTCGCCATCAAGATACATTGCAACCAAACCTAAAATAACCATTGTTGTTGAAAGATAAATAATTACAGGAATGATTTTTTCGTATATCACAGCACAAATAGTTGCTGCTGTATCGCCACCGATAATAAGAGCGACAACATAACCGAAGAATGTAAGACCACCTGCGAAAAGAGAAATCATTATTCCGTAGCCGAAGATAGTTTTTAAAACTGATGCAATTTTTTTACATGCCTTTTTCATTTTTCTACCTCCTTACATTCCTAATATGGGAAGCCATCCCATAAGAACTACAACTTCAAGAATAAACTGGGCACCAACCCACCACATATTATTCTTAAATGTTTTACTGAAATCCGATTCTGCAAGGGTCATACCTGCATACATACCAAGTCCGAGAGGAGGAGTGATACCGCACATAACACCACAGATGCAAGGAAGCATCGCTGCAACAAGTAAAGGTTCACAACCAGCCTGTGCGAGTACTGTAATGAACATAGGTCCGAAAATAACAACGAGGGAGGAACCGGGGATAATCATACCCATAAAGCAGGTGATTAAGCAAACTGCAACAACAGTACCTAATTTACCAAAGTTCCAAGCGGTGATGATTGTGCCCATTTCTTCAGCTACATTAAGGTCTTTGAAAAGAGCGCCTACCATATAACCGAACACACAAACACCAATAGAAGGTGCGATTGTTTTTACGCCATCAGCAAACATTTTTGCAACATTGTTGATTTTAACAACTTTTTTATCTTTTGCAATAAGACAGGTGTAAATTGAAGCAAGACCACCGATGAAAAGAAGAATGGAGCTTGAAAGGTATTTTGCACCTTGTTCACCAAGACGAGCAGTAAAGAAGCCGTCTTTAAAAAGATAGTCAAGAATAAAGGGAAGGAGAATGATTACGGGAATCAAAAGACCTTGCCAACCTGTTTTGAGAGTTTCTTTGAGGTTGGGGAGTTCGTCTTTTGACATAGGCTTAACTTTATAATATTTGCAGAATCCCCATACCATAGCAATTCTTTGAACAATAAACCAGATAGCGATACCTCAAAGAACAATCCAGAATTGAGCTGTTGTAATATTAAGAGTGGGATAAAGTGCGGTGAAAGCACCTAAAGCGGCAACTATATTTGATGAGGGTGGAATCATATTACCCATATAACTTGAGTTACTTTCGATGTTAGCAGCAAGTTCAGCAGGGAAGCCTGATTTCTTCATTGCAGGAATTGTAATTGCGCCTGTTGCCATAACGTTACCGGGACCGGAGCCGGAGAGTGCACCCATAAATGAGCTGGCAACAACTGCGGCATAGCCTGCACCGCCCGTTACTCTACCGATAAGAGAGAGAATAACAGCAATACAACTGTCAATAATTTTAGTTTTGGTTAACAAAATGGACATTGAAACGAAAGCTACCATTGAATATAAAAGCGAGGTAGATAAAGCAGCATCAATGTAACCCCAAAGATTACCCCAGGTTCCTGTGATTGCAACAAGTATTATAAAACTAAGTAAAACTGCTTCGTAGACAGGACGTTTTACAAACATAAACCACACGATAATAACCGCGAGCATAATGCCAAGGTAAATTAAACATGAAGGCATTTTGTTATCTCCTTTCTTTTTAGTTGTCTTTTATGTTAATATTTGTAAACGTAAAACTTTTTAGTTATAAAAGTCATTGCTTTGCGGTTATATTATACTTGATTATTTAATTTTGTCAACAGTTTTTTATAAATGTAAAAATTTTTTCTTGATTTTACTTGAAAAATAAAAAAACTACGAGTATTATGTTGGGTGAAATCTGTTTGCTTCAGGAGGGTGAATATGAACAGAAAACAATTACAATACGTAATAGAGCTTTCAAAGGATTTGAATTTCTCTGTTGTTGCAGAAAAATTAGGAATTACTCAGCCTGCTTTAAGTAAACAAATATTGTCTTTGGAAAAAGAGCTTGATGTTAAGCTTTTTGACAGAAATAATATTCCAATGACTTTAACTGCAGCAGGTGAGCATTTTGTTGCAGAGGCTAAAAAGCTTGTTTATAGAGAAGATCAGCTTCTTCGCTCAATGGAGGATTATAAATCCGGTAAGCTCGGAAAGCTTGAAATAGGCATTTCTCCTTTCAGAAGTCTTTACCTTATACCTGATATTGTTAATAAGGTGAAAGAAAAGTTTCCGGGTGTAACAGTTGTTCTTCATGAAGAGGGGAGCGACCAGCTTCGTAAAAATGCAGTAGAGGGCAAATATGACTTTGCAGTTGTCAATCTTCCGGTTGATGAGTCTGTTCTTGATGTAAAGCTCATTGAGGCTGATACTCTTGTTCTTGCAGTCCCGGAAAAATTTTCTGTTAATCTTCCCGTTTCTTCTAAAAACAATATTCCTGAAATTGATTTGAAGGAGTGTAAAAAACTTCCCTTTGTTCTTGTTAGCACTGCTCAGGAAATGCGTCAGCTTTTTGATAAAATGTGCGCTGAAGCAGAAATTACTCCCAATGTTGCAACAGAGGTTGTGGGTGTCAGCACCGCGTGGTCTATGGCGAGAGCAGGGGTTGGCGCAACCCTTTTACCGTTGCAGTTTGTTAAGAATTTTGATTTCGACGAAAGCATTGCTTTATATAAATTGAAAAATTGTCAGCAATCCCGCCAACCTGCAATTGTAACAAGAAGAGGTCAGTTTATTTCTGAATATGCAAAATATGCAATTGAATTGTTAACAGAAAAGAGTATATAAATAAATCGCACTTACCATTTTCGGTAGGTGCGATTTTTTTAATTAAAGATTATTTAAAATATTAAGAACACATCTTAATTCTTCGGGCTGAATCTTTTCAACAGGTGTATTGTTGATTACGCAGTCTGCAAAATAGCGTATTTCATTTGCATAAGCGTTGCTCTTTGGAAGATTAATATCGCCTGTTTCGCCTTCTGCTTCTTCTGAAAGGTCGATCTTTTTATCATCTCTTAAATGAATAAGCATTTTGCCGTTTTCATTAGCAACAACTGCATCTTCAAACTGGAAACGGAATTCTGCTGTAAAGGGGTAGCTTGTTGCATACCAGGAAGCTTCAGAATTTACTTGGAAATCACCAAAGTTATATGTGATGCTGATAAAATCCTGATCAGGAAGCTTTGAGCGATACTGATGAGCAACCTTTGGCATACCGAAAGCATAAACCATAAAATCAAGGTCGTGGATATGTAAATCAAAGGGAACAAGACCGCTGCGCTTTTCATCCATCATCCAACCATCCCAGCTCCATCTGGGATAGCAACCAAGTCTTGTCATTGTGCCTGAAAGAAGCTTGCCGTATTTTTTTGTTTCATAAATTTCTTTAAGAAGCTCATATTCAGGCCAGAAACGAAGAACCTGAGCAACCATAAACTTAACATTGTTCTTCTCTGCAGTTTTATAAACTCTGTCAATATCTTCTTCTTTTAAAGAGATTGGCTTTTCGGCAATAACATTAATACCTTTTTCCATTGCTTTAACTGCAAAATCAGCATGAAGATATGTAGGAAGGCAAATATCAACAATATCAAATTCTTCATTGGCGAGCATTTCGTCAAAGTCTGTGTAACGATGCTTATCCTCGAATTTTTCCATTCTTTCAGGACGGATGTCACACATAGCAATAAGCTGGGCATCCTCCATTTTTTCCCAAGCATCAATATGTGAATGGCTGATACCGCCAACGCCAACAAGACCGATTTTCAACATAAAAAGACCTCCGATAAGTCAAATAAATTATAATTTGATTTTATCATAATAAATCAAAATTACAAGATAGTTTTAATATATAAAATATTTTTTTACCGAATTTTTATACTTTTCTAATTCTTTCTTTTGAGAACATATATATTTGTGTGGGTTAAAGTTTATATCCAGTATTTTATTTGTTCCTGCAAGGTTTATAAGATGTTCTGAAAACTCAGTATTTTCAGGATGAATTGCTCTGACTGCTCTTATAAGCTGTAACCCTGTTTCGAACATATTAACTTCATTTTTGTTTATTATTTCTATACGTATACCATAACATTTTTTACCTTCATAATCACTGAATGTGGGAGTAAAGGTATAAGGCGTAAATTTTAATCCGTTAAATGCCGTTTTTTCTTCATTGGGCAGATTATTAAGATATTCAATAACTTTTTCTGAGCTTAACCAAGGTGCACCAAAGCTTTCAAAGGGAATATCAGTACCTCGACCTTCGGAAAGATTTGTTCCTTCAAAAAGGCAGGTTCCTACATAAAGGAAAAGTGCATCTGTATTTCTCATATTGGGAGAGGGAGGGATAAAGGTTAAGTCTGTGTCCTCAATTTTTAAATCTCTGGTTAAACCCTCGCAGAAAATCACTTTAACATTTGCGTTTATATTCAAATAGTCGTTATACCATAATGCAATTTCTCCAATTGTCATACCGGTGATGGTAGGCTGGCCTGCAACTCTTCCAACCTCCGAAACGCAGTCGATTTCCAATAGGTTACCTTCTATTCTGTTACAACCAAGAGGATTTATTCTGTCAAGAATAATTAGTTCAGTATTAGTTTTTCTGCATATATATAAAGCATCAAGAAGAGTATATTGATAAGTATAGTAACGAGTTCCTATATCCTGAATATCAAATAAAATACAGTCAAGCTTTTTAAATATTTTTTCTGCTTTTTCTAAATGTTCTTTACCGCCGAAAAGGTCGTAAACGGGAACACCTGTTTCTTCTTCTGTGAAAACCTCGTTATCAAATTCACCTGCTTGCTTTTGTGTGTTAAAGCCGTGTTCTCCGCTGAATAAAGCGCAGAGATTATATTTTTCATTAACTTTAAAAGCAACGGTTTTTCCGTTTCTCAGGAGTGCATTCGAATTTGAAATTAAACCTAATTTTTTGCCTGAAAGTATATTAAAATTAGCTTCACTATCAAGCAAATCGCATCCGTTAAGAACCTTTTTCTTCAAGGCTTTCACCTCTTGTTATGGTAATTTTAATAAATTTTATCATTTATATTAATAAAAATCAATATAGTTTTTCGTCAAAATAAACATAATTTATCAACTTACTACAAAAATACTTTACAAGGTGCATAGTTTATTGTAAAATGAATATAACCAATATGGTAACATTATTTCACAAAGGGAGGCTTATTTATGGTAGATGCTAACAAATTGCCGTTGTTGCTGTTAGATAACAGCAGTATGATGTCTGTTCTTAACGAGGGTCAGTTCAAATGCTACAATATTTCATTTGAAGAGGCTAAACACATTCTTGAAATTTTTGATGAAGATGAATATATCAAATGCTTTTCCAACGCAAGTCGGAGGCCAAGCGGTCTTAGG
>JAZUOA010000021.1:0-2918 GCA_045604445.1 Acutalibacteraceae bacterium | reverse complement strand
TGAATAATTGATCTTACAATCTGCATACCTGCATATTTACTAGGCTGCTTTTTTAAGATAATTTTCGAAAATGTATAATTCCCGAACGCTATTAAAGCACCCAAAAAAAATGCAATAGCAGCACCTATTAAATCATTGCTGATAATATCACCTTCTTTATAGATTATATTATACTACTTTCATTCTTTTTTTACAATAATTCAACAAACAAAAAATGCCCGCCTTTCGGCAAGCATTTTGTTAATATTAAGCATCGTACAAGCCGAGAATAATAATACCTGCAACTGCAATAGCAATCATAATGTAATGCTTAACCGAAAGCTTTTCTTTGAGGAAAATTCTTCCCCATAAAACTGATGCAACGCAATAAGCGGAAATAATAGGAGCCGCCATAGCAACATGCTCTGAATCTGCAAGAGCATATATGTAAGCAAACTGACCTGCTGTTTCAAAAATTGCACCAACATATTTAGGAGCTTCCTTTTTAGGAAGATATTTCTGCTTTTTAATAAACTTAGTATAAATAAAGCAAACAATACCGCAAACAAGGAATGTGAGCTCATAAGCAACGTTGGCAACATCCTCGTCGAGAGTTTCAAGAACAAGACTATCTGCAAATGTTCCGAGCGCATCAAGCAAACAGTAAAGAAGCGGTAAGGCAATAGCAAGCGCACTTTTTGAATATTTATAGTTTGCTTTTTTCTGTCTTTCAATTCTTAAAGCTTCATCTTCTTTTGCTTCAACGAAACCGAGACCTATAACACCAAGGCAAACGAGAGCAACTGCAATATACTGAGGAACTGCAAGCTTGTCACCCATTATAATGCAAAGCACCGCCACAAGAGCACCTGATGAATTGCATATAGGAGAAGAAACAGAAAGCTCAATATAGCGAAGCCCCACATAGCCAAGAGCCATTGAAAGAATATAAAGAGCAGAAACCGGAAGATATTTAAGAAGGGAGCCTATGTCTATAGGTACGCCTTTTGCAAATATTTCATACAAAGCGTGAACACCCATAACCGCACCAACTGCGGTTACCATCTTGAGATGGCTGTATTTGTCGGAATTGTCTGCGCAACCGATTTTAGAAAACAAATCGGAACCGCTCCAACAAACGAGGGCGATAATTGAGAACCAAAACCACATATTAACTCCTTCTTTCTTTTCGGCGAGTTTAAAAACATCGCCTTTGTGGTAAAATTTGTTTTTATTTAGAAAAACGAGAAAATTATACCCGTAAATTAGCTTTTGTGCAACAAAAATTGCTAAATTTTTCAAAATTTTTTTCAATTAGATATAATGACTATTTCAGAGAAAGATAGTATAATAAGTAAAACATTTTTAAGCGAGGTGAATTTATGAATAAGCGAGGCATTCTTGATATGACAACAGGGCCTTTTTTCAAAAAAATCCTTGTTTTTTCCATACCTCTGATGCTAACAGGCGTTCTTCAGCTTGTTTATAATGCTGCCGATGTTATGGTTGTAGGTCGTTTTGCAGGAAGTGAATCTCTGGCAGCCGTGGGCTCAACAAGCTCCCTCGTTAATCTTATTATAAATCTTTTCGTTGGTCTTTCAACCGGTGCAGGAGTTGTAACCGCAAGGCATATCGGTGCAAATTTCAACGAGAGAATCCACAAAAGTGTTCATACCGCCACGGCAATAAGCATTGTCTCGGGAATTGCGGTATGTATTTTCGGATTTTTTCTTTCCGGAGAATTCCTGAAGCTTATGGGAACTCCACAAAACGTTCTCCCCCTTGCAACGCTCTATTTAAAAATCTATTTTTTAGGTGCACCAGGCTCTCTGGTATATAATTTTGGCGCATCAATCGTCCGTTCAACAGGTGACACGAAACGCCCTCTTTTCATTCTCGGTTTTACCGGAATTATAAATGTAGTTTTGAATATAATTCTTGTTGTTGGATTTCATTTCAATGTAGCAGGCGTTGCAATTGCAACAATAGTTGCTCAATATATTTCCGCAATTCTGATTGTTATCAGGCTTCTTCACCTTGAAAACGCCTGCAGATTAAGTCTAAAAAAAATCAGAATATATAAAGATGAGCTTAAGGATATTATAAAAATCGGCTTACCTGCAGGTTTTCAAAGTAGCCTTTTCTCCTTCTCCAATGTCCTCATTCAATCAACAATCAATTCATTCGGCTCGGTTGCAATGGCAGGAAACACTGCCGCACAAAATGCAGACGCCTTAATTTACACCTGCACCAATGCAGTTGCTCAAACAGCTATGACTTTTTCTTCGCAAAATATGGGAGCAAAAAAATACGAAAACCTCAGAAAAATCTACTTTATGTGCATGGGGTTTGCTCTTTTAATAAGCATTTGCTTTGGTGCATTGGGATTTCTTTTCCCCGAACAGATAATCGGTATTTTCACAACAGAAGCAGACGTTATAGAAATCGGCAAGCAACGGCTTTATATAATGATGTCAACCTATTTTATTTGCAGCATTATGGATGTTTCAGGGTGTCAGATTCGAGGAATGGGTAAATCCATAGAGCCTATGATAATCACTCTTTTAGGTGCTTGCGGTATAAGGGTTTTATGGCTTTATACGGGATTCCCCTTAAAAAAAGAGCTTTGGAATCTTTATCTCTCCTATCCCATATCCTGGTTAACAACTTTTATAGCGCTATTTATCTGCTTTTTTATTTTTGAAAAACGAATTAAAAAAGATAAAAACGGAACTCCTTGACGAGAGTTCCGTTTTTGTTTTTCTTTCTTATTATTTAATGTCAATTCCGCCGAAAAGGCAATTAGCGTGAACAAATATAGTGTGAGGATTTTCCGGAGAATTCTTATGCTTTTTATTATCAACTCCGCCGAAAATCGAATTTGAATGAACCTTAACATTAACACCTTCAGGAACATATATATCAATTCCGCCAAAAAC
>JAZUOA010000020.1:0-12450 GCA_045604445.1 Acutalibacteraceae bacterium | reverse complement strand
AGGGTTAAGAACGATATCAAGAGGAGTACCATCGGCAAGGAAGGGCATATCCTCCTGAGGAAGAATCCTTGAAACAACGCCCTTGTTACCGTGGCGGCCCGCCATCTTGTCACCAACGCTGATTTTACGTTTTTGAGCAATATAGCAACGAACAACCTTGTTAACACCGGGGTTAAGCTCATCGCTGTTTTGTCTTGTGAATACCTCAACCTGAACAACAACGCCGTATTCACCGTGAGGAACTCTGAGGGAGGTATCTCTTACCTCTCTTGCTTTCTCACCGAAGATAGCGCGAAGAAGTCTTTCCTCGGGAGTGCTTTCTGTTTCACCCTTAGGTGTAACCTTACCAACGAGGATATCGCCGGAATGAACCTCTGCACCTACGCGGATAATACCGTCTTCATCAAGGTTTGCAAGGGCATCCTCACCAACGTTGGGAATATCTCTTGTAATTTCTTCAGGTCCAAGCTTTGTATCTCTTGCTTCAACCTCATGCTCTTCAATATGGATAGATGTATAAACATCATCGCGAACCATTTTTTCATTAAGAAGAACCGCGTCCTCATAGTTATAGCCTTCCCAGGTCATAAAGCCTACGAGAGCATTTTTACCGAGGGAAATTTCGCCCTGTGATGTTGCAGGACCGTCAGCAATAACGCTACCCTCTTCAATTTTTTCGCCAACCTCAACAACAGGTCTCTGGTTGATGCAGGTACCCTGGTTGGAGCGCATAAATTTAAGGAGCTCATAAACATCGGTTTCTCCGCTGTCTGTGAGAATTTCTATTTTCTTTGCGCTGACCTTCTGAACAATACCGCCGCGTTTTGCAAGAACAACAACACCGCTGTCAACAGCAGCCTTGTATTCCATACCTGTACCAACAATGGGAGAATCTGTTTTAAGAAGCGGAACAGCCTGACGCTGCATGTTAGAACCCATAAGTGCACGGTTAGCGTCATCGTTCTCAAGGAAGGGAATCATTGCAGTAGCAACTGAAACAACCATCTTGGGAGAAACGTCCATATAGTCGGCAACTGCCGGTGCAACTTCTCTGAATTCATCTCTGTAACGAACAGTAACCCTTTCGTTCATAAAGCGGTTATTTTCATCAAGAGGCTCGTTAGCCTGAGCAACGCAGAAGTTGTCCTCAACGTCTGCAGTCATATACTCAACCTCATCGAGAACCTTACCTGTTTTCTTATCGATTTTGCGGAAAGGTGCTTCAATAAAGCCGTATTTATTTATTCTTGCAAATGTAGCAAGGTAAGAAATAAGACCGATGTTAGGACCTTCGGGAGTTTCAATGGGGCACATTCTGCCGTAATGGCTATAGTGAACGTCACGAACCTCGAAGCCTGCTCTGTCACGGGAAAGACCACCGGGACCAAGGGCAGAAAGACGGCGCTTGTGAGTAAGCTCAGCAAGGGGGTTTGTCTGATCCATAAACTGAGAAAGGGGTGAAGAACCGAAGAACTCCTTGATAGCAGCCTGAACAGGTCTGATATTTATAAGAGCAGCCGGTGTAGCCTTATCGGGCTCCTGAGCCTGAAGGGTCATTCTTTCGCGAACAACTCTCTCCATTCTTGTAAAGCCGATTCTTACCTGGTTCTGAAGAAGCTCGCCAACGGAACGAATTCTTCTGTTACCTAAGTGGTCTATATCATCAACATTGCCAAGCTCGTTACCGAGGCAGTTAAGGTAGTTGATTGATGCAAAAATATCATCAATGATGATGTGCTTAGGAATAAGCTCATCGCAACGAATTTTCATCTGTTCAAGAAGAGCATCTGTGTCATCGCCGCATTCATCAATAATTTCTTTAAGAACTGTGAAGCGTACTTTTTCGTTTATAGCGATTTCTTCCAGCTGTTCTTCTGTAACGCCCTCAATAAAATCAAGGGGGTTAACCATGTTGTTGGAAATAACCTTAACGCGCTTGCCTTCAACAAGAAGAACTACTTCCTTAACGCCTGAGCGGTCAATCTGCTCAGCGAGCTCTGCAGTAATTTTATCGCCTGCAGAAGCAAGAAGCTCGCCTGTAAAGGGGCTGAAAATATCATCAGCCGCAATACCGCCTGAAATTCTGTCAACAAGAGCAAGTTTTTTATTGTATTTGTATCTACCTACTCTTGAAATATCGTATCTGTGAGGATCAAAGAACAGGTTATTGATATGTGTGCTTGCGGATTCAATTGTGGGAGGCTCGCCGGGACGAAGCTTTCTGTAAACCTCGAGCAAGGCCTCTTCAGTATTCTGAGTTGTATCCTTTTCAAGCGTTGCTTCAATTCTATCGTCATCGCCGAAGAATTCGCGTATTTCATGGTTTGAAGAAAGACCGAGCGCACGAATGAATGTAGTGATAGGAAGCTTTCTGTTCTTATCGATTCTTACATTAAAAATATCGTTCTGGTCTGATTCATACTCAAGCCATGCACCTCTGTTAGGAATAACGGTTGAGGTGAAAAGTTTTTTACCGTTTTTATCATAGGTAAAACCATAATAAACACCGGGTGAACGAACAAGCTGAGAAATGATAACGCGCTCTGCACCGTTAATAACAAAGGTGCCACTGTCAGTCATAACGGGGAAATCACCCATATAAACCTCATTCTCTTTTATTTCACCGGTTTCCTTGTTGTAAAGCCTTGCAGTTACTCTGAAAGGTGCAGCATAGGTAGCGTCACGCTCCTTGCACTCTACAACACTGTACTTCGGCTTCTCGTCCAAACGAAAATCAACAAACGTAAGGACAAGATTACCCGTGTAATCCGTGATTTCATCAATATCGCGGAATACTTCCTTGAGCCCAACATCGAGAAACCATTTATAAGAGTTTTTCTGCACTTCGATAAGGTTAGGCATTTGCATAACTTCTCTGATACCGGCAAAACTCATTCTCGTGTTTTTTCCGAGCTTAACGGGTTTTACATTCGCCATAAAACACATCACTCCGTTCTTTATTTAAAGTTCTTTTTTACTGCAAAAGCAGTCAAAAAAGAAAAAATTAACTGGTAAAAAGTGGATATTTGTCATTACCAAAAATTACAAGAAAACATAGTAATTCATAATAATCCATCATAATAGATTATAGATTATATTACAAATAATTTCAAATGTCAATACCTAATTTTCAAAAAGTAAAAAAATAACGGAATGCCTTCAAAAGCATTCCGTCAATTTTATTTTTCTAATTTCTTTTTTACCTTTCTCAGTGCAATTAAATATGCCGGTATTAAGAACACATCTGCTGCAATCCAAGCAACAGGGTTAGCAACGCAAACAGCTTTATAACCCAGCCTGTTAACAAAACCAAAGCCCATACCGCCCCTTGCAACAAGCTCGAAAACGCCTGTTGTCATAGCTGCGATGCTGTAGCCTAAGCCCTGAAGCGCATTTCTGAAAACAAAAAGCACCGCCAGAATAGGATAAAAATAGCTACCCATATCAATATATTGCTGAGCAAGGCTTATAATTTCCGTTTGAGAACGGTCTATAAAAAGCAGAGAAATGTAGGGACCAAAAAACCTTGCAACGCAAAAACCTATTACTGCGTAGCAAAACGCTATTACAACCGCCCTGTTAACACCTTTTTTAATTCGCTCATAGTTTCTCGCACCTAAATTCTGACCGCAATAGGTAGCCATTGTTATACCTATTGTTTCGGCAGGTAAGGTTATCATAAGCTGGGTTTTACCGCCTATTGTAACCGCGGCGATAATATCAGCTCCCAAGCTGTTAACGCAGGATGCAAGCATAACCGAGCCGGTGGCTGTTATTGAAAATTGCAAAGCTAACGGCAAACCGTTTTTCAACAGTGTTTTTATAAAAGAAAAATCCACTTTTCTCGTTTCTTTTGTTATATGAAGTATCGGAAAACTCCGTTTAACATAAACAAGGCAAAAAATACCGGAAACCAGCTGAGAAACAACAGTAGCTATTGCTGCACCTTTAACGCCCATATTGAAAACAATAATAAGCAATAAATCAAGCCCAATATTTAAAAACGAAGAAAAAAGCAAAAAATACAAGGGTGTTTTGCTGTTACCCAATGCTCTTACAAGGCTTGCAAGCATATTATAAAGAAGCGTTGCGCCAATGCCAGCGAAAATAATTACAATGTAGTTATAAGCATCCTCGTAAATTTCACCGGGAATATTAACCAGTTTCAGCAACGGATGAGTAAAACCTACAGCTACTGCAGTAAATATAATTCCTATTATAATAGAAGCATATATTATATTGGTCACATACTTTTTCAGATTATGAGTATCCTGGGCACCAAAACGCTGAGCCACCGGAACAGCAAAACCCGAGCAAAGACCGATAACCGAACCAACAACAAGAAAGCTAAGCGGTCCTACTGCGCCAACAGCAGAGAGCGCATTTTTGCCAACAAACTGCCCTACTATAATAGTATCTGCCATATTATAAAACTGCTGAAAAAGGTTACCTATCATAAGAGGCAAACAAAATTTTAAAATATTTTTAGTGGGACTCCCCACTGTCATATCCTTAACCTTAGCCATAATATCTCCTAATTGAAAACGGGAAGCCGATAATGCACAATTATAAATTATCCGTTTATTACATCATACGCCATATCAGGAGCATCGCTCATAATGCAATCCGCACCGATTTCATTAAGCGCTTTAACATCCTCAGGTTCATTAACTGTCCAATACTGTACCGCGAGATTATGACGATGTGCATAATTTATAATTCTTTCAGAAGCAAGATTAAATAAACCGTAGCCGCTTGCAGGAATCTGCAACGCCTCAAACTTATAATAGCTCTCAGGAAGCGTAATATTAAAAGATGCGGCAAAATAGAAAATAACTGTTTCAACTATACTTGAGGAGCGGAGCATATCGGGATATTTTTCATCAACATAAGCCGTAACATCACCATTAAATGTGCCGAAAACTACCTTCTCCACCAATTCTCTTTCCTTAAGAATTCTGTAAAGCTCATCAGCAGCCTTAAAGCCAAGCTCACCGCTATCCTTAATTTCTATTATATATTCAAATTCTCCGTTTGCTTCAAGATAATCTAAAACATCCTCAAGCAAAACTGCTCTTAAATCCTCAGATATTTCATTTTCTTTCAAATCTCTGAAAGGATACTCCCCATCAGAATTGCAGAAATTCTCGCCAAAATTAAGAGCTAAAAGCTCCTCGTAGGTTTTCTCGGAGGGTTTAACTCCCTCTTTACCAAAAATTTCTACTGAATTTGTGGTTCTGTCAAGGGTACTATCATGGAGCAAAATAAGCTTGTTATCTTTAGTTATATGTAAATCAAACTCGAATATATCAACATTGAAATCTTCGCTTTCAATGCAATATTTAAAAGCCATCATTGTATTTTCCGGTGCAATATCCTTACCTGAACGGTGAGCAGAAACCAACGCCTTATCTTTGGTTATATATGGGTTAGTTATATTATCATAATCAGCCGTTTCACCGGGTAACACTTCACAAAGGCCTGCGGTTACACCAACAAGCAAAAGTACACCTGCTAAAACACAGGCAATAACCTTCAAAATCATTTTTATTGGGCTTTTCTTTTTGTTTTTTCTCTTTTTGCTCATAGCAGCCTCCCTGTAGCATTCATATTGCGTTGTATTTATTCTTATTAAACAATTATAAAATTTAACACAGCATAGTTTATTTGTCAATAAATGCACTGTAAATTTTAATGTTTTGTTGTAGTCCTGATCGTGCCGAAAACGCCCGTAAGCGTAGAAGATGGTCTTGACCGTCCCGAAAAAACAACCATTCTCAACCGGTTTGTGAAACAGCACAGCTTGCGGTGCAGTCAAGACTGCACCCTACAATATTTTTACGATAACAAAAAACGCTTGGCGCAAACCAAGCGTTTTTTACTCATTTAATTACTGCGCTTTATTTTTCTTGCGCCTTTTATCAACCGTAACCAATGTTGCTGTAACTCCTGCGCCGCTAAGCATAAACATTGCAAGAAGTATTGCACCTTCATCGCGAATTTCCTCATTGAGAGAATATTCTGCAATTGCAACAACAGGTTTAAGAGCAATTCTCACCGCCGCTTTCAAGCCCTCGTGCTCAGAAATGAAATCAGCAACAGGTGGCGAAAGCTTGTAATAAGCCTTAACAAATGCTGTACCTAAATCTGTTTTAAGAAGAACATTGTCGCGGAAATCGCAAAGCAAGCCAACCTCGCCTGAATCATAACCATAGGAAGCAGTTGCAACAAAGCAAAGCTTCGGAACTGCAATGCTGGTGTTTGTATTATCACCCGAAAGGATAGAGTCGGCATAAATTCTTAAAACCAAACCGCCTTCATCAACAGACTCAACTGTTTTATAATCATTTCCATCCTTTAGAAGTGCACCGGTTTTTTGGTCGTAAAGATTAGCCTGCGAACGTTGTGTCGCATTAATATAGTTTACAACAATGCCGGTATCATTAGTTACCATATTAGGGAAATGGTAAGCAACATCAAGGCTATAATAAATATCGTCAGTCTCAGGTTTATTTAACAATTTACCTGTATCATCATATTCATACTCAAAATCGTCTTCAAGAGCGGCAATTGTTATAAGCACACCACATTGATTTTTCTTGGGATACCCCAATTCCTCTGCACCATCAAAATCATAGTCCTTATAAACCTGCAAATTCACATACATCGGAACATCGGAAACCTGCAAAGCATTGGCACGCTTTTGTCCTTTATTTTGATTGTAAAGGAAATAACCTGCGAACTCACCGCTTCCGGTACATACACTTCCGTTTTTATCCTTTACTCCGCAACTTGCCTGAGTGAAGGGATATGATTCGCCACAGGTTTCGCATTTTCTCACTGCCTGTATAAACAAATAAGAATAACCTTCATCTATGGTTGCACCCGAGGGAACAACCTCTGCCGTCGGAAAAATATCAGCAGACATCGCCCCCGAAACATTACCTGAACCTGATCTTAAAAGCTCTGCAGTAGTTTTAACTGCTTCTTGCTTTATATATCGCTCCTCGCTTTTATCGAAGGAACGGTGAGCCACCCTGAATAAGTTGATTAAAGCGAAGGCTCCTAAAGAAAGGAGCAGAAGAACTATCATAAGCTCAACTATTGTAAAACCTTTTTTTGTTTTAGTTAACCACCTGAACACCCTCGGAGCCTCCTTTTTTGATTACATTGTTTCTCGTCCATCCATGGCGTAAATCTGGTCTGCCACACCAACAAAAATAAATGCGTCCTTTGTATCACTTACATTTTCTCTCGGTGGAAGCGTTGTACCTGTTTCTACACTTTTAAGCGTTTCAAGATTAACTGCGCCTGCCCAGTTTTGACCCGCAGAATAATAGTAACCGCCAACAATTTTAGATGCATAAAGCGGGAAGCCTTGGAAACCGCCTAAATATACTACTTTCCAGGACCAGTTACCATCAGCATCCTTAACGCCAACAACAACACAGTTCTTGGTTGAGCTTGTTTTCGGCGAACCGCTTACAACAATAATATCATCCTGGGTATCTATTGTAACTATCTCAGTAAAATATTCGCTTAAAGGAGTAGAACCGCCAACCTTGATTTCCTCCATAGTAGAAGGTGGAGTGGCTGAAATAACATTACCACTGCTGTCCTTAACCTGAGTAAATGTTGTATCGGCAATAAAGCTAACAAGATTTGTGCTCTGCGAGGTTACAACCTCTTCTCCATCCTCACTAACAAAATTAACACTTGCAGTTGCAACAAGCGAGCGGAAAAGCCTACCCTGATTATCGCCATAATAAGCATAATAATATTTGGTTTCGCTTTTATCTGTTATAGATGTGCTTTCGGTGTTAATATCCACTGCTGTAAACTGAACACTGTTTCTATCGTGTGTACCATAGGTACCAAAGGCATTTTTGTAATCATCGTTTGGCCAGCCATTGGTAAGATATGTTGAGTTAAAGGTTTCGTTATCTTTAAAATACAGCAGGTTTGTTAACTCTGATTCCTGCCCTTCTACCATAGCTGCAAGAACACCATCGTTATAAATACCGCCTAACGCAGTTGAAGTATTTGTAGTCTGAGAGTTGTTAATCCATTGGTATGCGGAACCGGCAACTGCATAACCCACCGCAACAGTAACACCATCCTTAGTAGCAATCTTTGAAAGATTATACATTTCACCGGGGAACCAAACATTATAATAATCGTTATCACAAATGTTTCTGTTCGTATCATTGCCTACAGTTGCTCTTGTTGCCACTTTATTAGGTGTACCATCCGTATTAACGCCACCGATACCATAATGAGATTGGAAATACAGATGTTCATAAGAACGATAGTATTCGCGCTCTCCATCATATGTAATATTAGTATAAACCTTTTCGCGGTTAGATGAATAGCCCATTGTAAAAAGTACGTCATCTAAGAACATACCCTTCCATTGAGTATCTCTTGCAACAAAGAAAAATCTTCTATCGTCGCCGTATTTCAGGTCACCTGTGCCCTCTTGCATCTTTGCTTGTTTTTCAGCAGCTGAAACACCATTTGAAGAAGATTTATCACTATCTACACCTGTCTCAGTACCAAATAAGTTTCTGTTAACATAATGTCTGCCGGCAGTTGCACTACTATATTTATGGACTGTTGTTCCTGTACCCGCAGCATTACCATATACAACATAATCTGTTAAAGCACCATGTGTTACATATTCATCCTCATCAAAGTCTTTGTTTTCTGCACGGTTAACTACACTTGCTGAACGGTTTGCTGTTGTGCTTATATTATCCTTTTGTTGAATATTCATATATGCATGAACATTACCAACATAAAGCATTGAGCCGCTTACACTACCTGCAGAAGGAATATAAATTGCATCTGTAAGGTTAATTTCAGATTCAAGACCATTTAAATAATCTCTTCCGTCTGTAATCTGCCTTGCGTCTTCACGGTTATCCGTTGCAGTGCCATCTGTTCTCATAAAGTTAACACCCTCTGCAACATTGGGATTATATGAACCCATGTTTGTAAATCTGATTGCAGCAAAAGCAGTTTCACTGTGACGCCAACCATAGCCACCCGTACCAGATGAACCAGTAAACAAAGCAATCTTATTAACATCGCTTACTGAATCTTTCCAGCCTGCTACTTCATATGCACCCGAAGGATACCAGTTTTCAGTAAAACCACTAAAGTCGTTTTCCTCTTTAAGATATCCAAGTAATCTCATTGGCGAGCCATATTCAGTTAGAATATAGGACAAGTTTCTACCTTTCTGATAATCATACTGGAAACCTACTCTATAACCGTTAAGATAGTAACTGAATTTTGCCTGCATACCAAAAAGGTTATACTTTGCAGCGCCTTTGTTTGTATTTGCAACAGTATCACCACTAATCGGAATAAATCCGGCTATAGTTGTACCTTCTTTAACAGTATACTGCTCTGCAGTTAGCCAGCAGTTATCGTTACCACCTTCTTCATCAAGGCCGTAGTTCATTGATTTTATCCAAGAAGAAAAGTCGAAAACATGAGCGCTATCGCCACTCCAAAGAGAGCTGAATATTCTTGTACCCTCTAAAGTGTCAAATGTATTATCAACTGGTGTAAGACCATCAACACTGCTGTAACCATCGGTATTGGGCTTACTTGTTTGCCCTGTACTAAGCTTGAAAATATCAGTGCTATGACTTGTGTAGTTATACATACGGTAAATAGCACCGTTTGTACCTACCATAACGTAATATGGAGAAATGCCCGCAGTCTCATCATTAGCTATCCACTTTACGCTTCTTATCATTGATTTTGTGTTTTTGGGAGAACCAAAATATTTTGTGAGGTAAGGGCTGTTTGATGTGCGCATAGTTCTGCCCTCAAGCTTAAGCTCATATTGAACTTTTTGGGATGCGCCGTCTGTTGAGGCATCCTTTTCTTCAACACCTGCAGTTGTGTAATAATCATGAACCGCCGAGGTGCCTGCCATAATAATCGTTGGTGGCTCAATTGCAAGGTATCTTTGAAGAGTTTTCAAAACACCTCTTTCATTTTTATAATATACAAGAATTTTCACGGGTGAAAGCGTAAAATCTGTTCCGCTTATGGTGAATTTTATTCTACCCTTAATCGCATTAAAACTCATAAGAGAAGTGTCTATATTTGAAGCGGTCTGATAAACAAGCTCATCCGTTGTTGAACCCTCGCTACCTGTTGCTTTATTAGGAATATAAACACCAAATACAATTTCGTTTTTAGGTAAATCCTTCAAATTTTCGGTATAATTTGAAATGTATGTAACCTTATCGTAATTAAGACCGGTTGTCTGCAAAATAATCTCATGGCTTGAAGAATCATCGTAAACAACATCGGGTGTCAAAAAGTCTATACGCGCTCTTACGCCATAGAAAATTGTTTCAAGCCTATCCTGCAAGGATGATACCACTTTTCTGCCGTTAACATTCATTTTTTCGAAAAGGTTTTCAGCATTCATTACAAAGGTCATTTCAACATGACCTTCTTTAGTAGAACTTCTTACAGCAAGACCTTCTTCTATTTCTTGCTTGGATTTATAAACATTTTCGGTTTTCACACCTGCTTCGTACAATGATTCGTACGAGGACAAAAGCATAGGCGTAAAGGATACTACAATAAGAGAAAGCAAAGCAAGAGCCACTATCATTTCAACATAAGTCATACCGCTTTTGTTAAAAATGCGCTTTTTCATAATATCCACCCTTTCTGAAATAAGTTTTTACAATAATTAACTGTCCCAAATTACATAGAAATCGTCAATAACAGGCAATTTATCACCTGTGCCGGAATAAACGTTACCTATCCATTTGAAATCATCAGCAACATATGTTCTTCCTGCGTAGTTTTCATGAAGCTTATTGAAAAGTGCCTGCTTAGCATTTGACCAAATCTGCCACCAACTGTTGTTAGTAAAGTTATCGCCATGCGTATTATAGATAACATCCATAAAGTAACCGGTTAAAGAAAAACCGGAGTTTGTTTTTTTGCCGTTTACGGTTGTTTCTACCTCGGCATTAAAATAGTAAATATCTCCTGCATTGGCTATTTTGTAAAGAATGATATCTTTATTTTTATAATAAACCGTTTGCGTATTATAGTTAGAGCCGTTATCCTCGAAAGGAATAACCCAAATATAAACATCCTCGGCAAAGAAAACCTTACCTGCTTTAACAGTCTTTTTATTCCTAGAGCCGTTAACATAACTATACGGTGTGCTCTTAGGAGCAGCAAACATTATAGTAGTCATTCTGTAAGCATTATCCTCAACATTAAGAGAAATAAGGCTATTTACACTTTTATTGAAAACAATTGTCGGAGCCTGGAAAACAAGCACCTTATAAAGAGAATAGTTTTTATCAAATCCGTCACCTATACGGTTTGTTCGGCAAGGGTTAACGAGCAGGTTAACAGGCAAGTCGACCTGGATTGCATTTGTTGCAGTGTATGCAACAAAGTTATCAAGAGTAGCATCCTCCGACCAGCTCTTCATATTGTATGTTCTCAGGCAATTAAATGTCGGGTCATTGTCAGGTTCGCGTGTTCCTGTTTCAGGATGAAGTCCTAACGACATGTTTGCAACATTATATGAAATAGCATGATTTTTACAATATTCCGCATAGTTAACATAATAGGGCTCTGCCCCCTCAACAGCGGTGTTGATAGTCAAGTTCTTCTCGCTGATTACCATATTACCTAAGCAAGAGAATATGTAAAGTGGTTGCTTAAGGGCTTTACCGTCCAAGAAAGTGCCTGCATCATAATTGATATTAGTTCTGCCTGTAGCAAGTGAGGTGTTGGGGAAAATCTGGTTGCTTCCGATCTCTGCAGGAGCAATCCAGTTAGATTCACTGGGCTTTGTGGGGAGAACGAGAACACATCTTCTTGTTCCGCTCTTTCCGTTAACCTTTGCAGATGACTGAAAGACTACATTTTTGTTATCAATTTTAACATATTGGGTTGTAGAGGTTGCATCAACACCATTTGAAATGAGCTCTTCAAGCTTATTCTTACCGCCTGTGTAGGTATTAACATCAATAGGTGTAGTATTACCATCAGGATCTATTGCATAATAACTCGGTTCATCAATATAAGTGATGCTACATTCAGCTTCACCAACCAATGAACAACCATCCGGCGTGGTAGCCGATGTTGAATAAATAACGCCGTTGGCATCATAAGCATCCATAGCTGCATTGTAAGTTTCCATTGCAGCGTTATATGCATCATCGCTATCATAATCTATTCGATACGGTTTCTCAGGATAAGGAACGGAATCAACCCTGTACATATAAACGGTTTCTGCTGTTATGAATTTATGTTCTTCAAGAAACAATTTCATTTGAGCAGCATATGGCTCTTGACCTTCATCTGCCATATCGTAGAAATCTTCAAAAGCTGCAACGCTCATCTCAATCATAGTTCTTGCAAGGTAGGAGGCTCTCTGCTCATCCG
>JAZUOA010000019.1:0-5487 GCA_045604445.1 Acutalibacteraceae bacterium | reverse complement strand
CTTCAGCGCGCATGGCCTCAACAATTTTTGCTTCTGTTGCAATAGAGGCATGGTCAGTACCGGGAAGCCATAAAGTATCGTAACCCGACATACGCTTCCAACGGATAAGAATATCCTGAAGAGTATTGTCAAGAGCATGTCCCATATGGAGATGACCTGTAATATTCGGTGGCGGAATAACAATCGTATAGGTTGGTTTACCTTCCTCACATTTAGCATGGAAATACTTTCCGTCTAACCATGATTTATAAATACGGTCCTCAACATTTTTGGGATCGTATTGTTTTGCGAGTTCTTTCTTCAAGAGAAATACCTCCTTAAATAATACTTATATTTATAAAAACATTACGAATTATTATCACATAAAAAAACATAATTGTCAATCTTAAAAATCATTTATATCACTTTTAAATTGATATATTACGAAAACCCTTGATTTTTATAAAAAAATATAATATACTGTACTGGAAATAATAAACTGCGTAAAGGAGTTTCTAAAATGAAAACCATTAAAGAAAGAAGTCTTGTTACTTATTACCTTTTTTCAATCCTTACTCTTGGTATTTATGCAATTGTTTTTTGGCATAAGCTTGCTAAAGATGTAAATATTCTTTGCGAGGGTGACGGTAAAAAAACAATGAAATACATCCCCTCCTTGCTTTTAAGCATTATCACAGCCAGCATTTTCGGTTTAGTTTGGAAATGCAAGCTTGCTAACAGGCTCAATGACAATGCTGAGCGCTATGGACTTAAATTCAGCGAGAGTGGTGCACTTGTTGTTGTTTACTCATTACTCGGCCTTGTTTTAGGTCATTTTATCATTATCAAGAATTTCAACAAAATGGCTAAAGCATTTAACGATTATAACGAGCTTGTTGACCCTGATGCAGATAAAAAAGTTTTCCTTTTTGCTGACGAAGAAGAGGTTACTGAATAATTACTGAATATATAAAAACTGCCCCGATTTTGAATTATCAAAATCGGGGCAAATTTTATATCTTTATCTTTTTATCGAAGGATTTAACCAGAATTTAGGTGTATCACCCTCAAAGAATTTTTGTGCTTCCTTCATCATCATAGCAGGGCTATCGCTATAGGAGTTAATAGTATCGCCACCGCGGTGATTTGTTAAAGTGCAATTATCAAGACCTACCAAAGGATTATTCTCCTTTGTAACAGGCTCAACATCAAAAACATCTATCGCCGCGCCCATAATTTCGCCTGATTTAAGTGCATCGGCAAGAGCATTGTAATCTACCATATAAGAGCGAGCTGTGTTTATAAAATAAGCTGTGTTTTTCATTCTCTTAAACTCTTGTTCGCCCAAAAGTATGCTTTTCCTGCTAAGCCTTGCGTGAAGAGAAACAATATCCGAGTTCTCTAAAAGTTGTTCAAGAGGAACAAACTTTGCGATATTTTTATTTATATCGTCATAATTACCAAATGGGTCTGTAATAAGGAAACGGCAATTAAAAGCCTTAAGCTTCTCATAAACAAGCCTTGCAACAGAACCAAAGCCGATAAGACCGATTGTCATATCGCACATTTCGTGGATTTGGGTTGCGGTATTCGGGTATTTCTCTCTCCATTCACCGTTATTTACAGCAATACTTGAACGGGTAATATTCCTGGTTTCATTAAGGATAAGGCCAATTGTAAATTCAGCAACAGCATTTGCATTATGACTAGGGTTAAGAAGAACGGCAATGTTTCTTTCAGTGCAAGCCTCAATATCGATGTTTTCATGGCCGCCACGATTACAAAGAACAAGCTTAAGTTTTTTTGCCCTTTCAAGAAGAACTTTTGTTATAGGGCAAAGATGGCACATAATTACATCTGCATCTTCAACTGCCTCTAAAAGACCCTCAGGCAAATCCAAAGTTTCAAAGCCACCTGTTTCGATAACCTTAACAATATGCCTCATTTCTGAACGGGAATGGAGACCAAAAAAGAAATATTCTATATTTGAAAATGAGAGATAAGGGTACGATTCAATACCTTTTTTCATCATATCGGGCGTAATAAAATTATCACCAATAGCAACACATTTCATAATTATTCCTCCGTTTTATCTTTTAAAAGTAACTCAGCAAGAACCATATCAAACTCAGTTGTTATTTTAAAATTCATTCTGTCACCTGTAACAATACCAACATGAAGCCCTTTTTCAAGATACATTCTGCCTGCTTCCATATAAGAATCTGTTTCAGCCTGTGTAAGCTTTATCTGAATATCCTTGAATTCTTTAATATTAAAGGTCTGGGGACCCTGGTCACAGAAGATTGTTGACCTTTCGGGAACACAGGTGCTCTCCTTGCCATCCTCAGCAATAAGCACGGTATCAATAGTCGGAAGCGATGTTGTTACCATATCATATTCTTTAACAAGCTTAAAGTTATCCTCAATAATACGCTGTGAAACAAAGGGTCTTGCGCAATCGTGAATACAAAGAAAATCATTCACGGTAGGCTCACCGCCCAAATCCGCGATAGCAGCATCAACAATATTAACCATTGAAAGGAAACGCGTTGCTCCGCCGGTTATTATAATGATTTTATCAATATCAACATTATATTCTTTCAGTATATCAACACAATACTCCATCCATTGAGGATTCATTGCAAGTATCACCTTATCAATATCCTCAGAAGATAAAAAGGTATTGATTGTTCTTACAACAATAGGAATATCTGCGATTTTCAAAAACTGCTTAGGAACCTTACTTTCCATTCGCGAGCCGATTCCACCAGCCAAAATACCGGCATAATTCATAAAGCCATCTCCCTTAATTTATCTTTCTGTTTCTGATTCAAACAATTCACCATTTATATCAACATCTCTGAATGGTGTTTCACCTTTTTGATCAAAAATAAATTTACCCAAATCTATTCTCGCAAAATTATGCGGGCAACGCCTGTTACTCAAGTTGGGCTTTTCCATATAGTTTGGACCGTAAGCATAGTTAAGGTAGCCTGTGTAATCTACAGGAATCGGAGCTTTAATGCCATTGAAATCGACATAAACAGTATCCTCAAGACCTGCCTTTGGCAAAGGACCATCTTTTAACTTTTTACCAACAGTATCTATAAGGTATTTAGCATCCTTTTTGTTCATATATATTTTTGAAACAAAATCAAAAATATGGTGATATACCCCCCAAGGAATCAGCCTGAGAATCGGTAACAAAAATTTAGTTAAACGGTAATGGAAATTTTTCCTGGCAACATTATACCAACGAACAATTAAACAATCGTATATGATAGCAAGAATCAATGTTTGCAATTTTTGGAATATCTTTATATTACTTGTTTGGTCATAAACGAGAATATCAATAAAAATTCCATCAGGAAAAACATTTTTACTTGAATACCTTGTAGAAAAATATGTAGCATCAAGCCTGATTTTTTCAGTAGTATAATGACTACCACTATCGTTAAACGGACCTGAATAGGAATATCCCTCTGAAAGCTGCGTTTTACAGGCTTCTCTGAATTTTTCATAGTCCTTACGAAGCATACCTATATCAAGGTCATCATCCCATGGGATAACACCGCCTGAACGCACAGCACCTAAAAGGGTACCGCCTGCAAGGAAATATTTGATATCATTTTCTACACAAATTCTATCAATTTCCTTAAGCATTTCTATTTCAACTGCTTGAATTTGTTCTATTCTTCCGCCATAAAAAGCAACATTATCTGAGGTATCATATTCAAGTTCTGTAATATAAGAAACAACATGCTTCAATGCAGAAGTAAGGCTGAAGTTACTTTTTATTTTCAAACTTGAAAATTTCAAATGATTTAAGCTTTTATATTTTCTTTCAACATTGGCTGAAAGCTGTTTCTCTACACCAAAAGCTTCCGGATAAGCCTTGAAAATACCCTCCTTGATTGCGGAAAGTGACAATGAGCGAGAAGCAACATTGTACACATGGCCTTTTTTAGCTGAATAAGAAGAAACAAAAATATTTATGCAGGCATCTCTTACATAAGATAAAGAGAATACCTCCTTAAAATCATCATCGGTTATAACCACTTTTTTGGCTTTAAAAGCCTCTTCTACGATAGCTTGAATATCAAATTGAGGAGTATGGTACCTTTCAGGCGCTATAACATTATCAAAACGAAGAATTGAGATATTTGCATCGTCATCTCTTACGCTTGCTCTGCAAAGCTTTTCAACTTCAAGGTAATATGAAATTTCAGGAGTGCGAGTGCAAACCTTTTCTAAAAAGAAATTAAATTCACGCTCAGCAAGTGAATTAGCTTCACCTTGAAAGCAATCGAATTTGGGTAACATCACGCTAACAATACATCTGGCTGATTTGTTTCTCTTTAAATAGTCTAATACACGATTCAGCTTTTCAATTGTAGCATATTTCATTCCTAAATCATCACAATTAACAAAAAAGAAAATCATTGACTTTTCTCTAACTGCTTTATCAAGGTGATTCAAAGAATAGCAAGGAACATCAACTTCAGAAACAAAATCCCTTCTAAAGCCGTATAATGAAGAATCATCCAAATAACCTAATCTTTTAAACGCCGGAAATTTCGCATTTGCTTTGCAAACTGAATACATGAGATAATCACACAAAAAGCTATCATCACCGGTGAAATAAACAGAATTAAAATTAACAGTTTTCTTCCCCGTATAAATACGTTTAATACGAGATTGCAACCCTTGAGTTGTCATCAATTTTTCATCAGTTAAAACTAAATCTTTCATTTTCATACTCCTAAACCACATATTTAGTACCCACCATCAATATATAAGACCCGCGCTGAAAGCAACTACAATCTCACACATAATTTATTCTACTATAAAATACAAATGATTGCAAGTACTAAACTAAAAAACGCTGAGCTTAACTACAAAAGCAAAGCTCAGCATTTTTATTCTTATTCAAATATAACGCTTTTTATTTTTGGGGATGCTTTCTTCCAAATATTTTTGCACAAGGTAACAACTAATTCGCAAACAAAGGCCATAATAACAGAACCGCACAAATAAATAGCCATTGCCTGTGCATAAGGCATTTCCTTATCATATAGATTTATAAGGCGCGCAATATAACGGTGATTAAGATAAATCCAAAGAGAAAAACGACCTAAAAATGAGGAAATTTTTGGGGGCAAAACATCTTTGATACCGGTAAGACCACTTAAAACAATAAAGCATATAAAGAAAACGATAACAACGGATATGAAATCAAAGCTATTCTCTCCCTCAAATTGCATAATAACAAGAAGAAGGGCAATTAAAGCAACTTCACCAAACCACAAAAATACTTTCCCTGGTTTTTTCAGCCTAATATCCGAAGTTTGCAGACGCTCAACCAAATTATAAATAAAACATCCCAAACACAAGCCGGCTATTGCTCTTATAATTCCGATTGGCATAAATTCAATACAAGAAACACTGTTAAGGGTTCCTCTACCCTGGTATATAATTATATAACAAAATAGCGGGACAATAAGAGCT
>JAZUOA010000018.1:0-13797 GCA_045604445.1 Acutalibacteraceae bacterium | reverse complement strand
TATTCCCATGTTATTCAGGAGCGCGAAGAAATTTCAGAGCAAATAAGAGCTCTTGAAGACCTTAAAAAAATGGCTTTAAGCTATGGCTTTGATATTTCCCAGCCTGCCAAGGATACCAAGGAAGCAATTCAATGGCTTTATTTCGGTTACCTTGCAGCAGTTAAGGAACAAAACGGTGCCGCAATGTCATTAGGCAGAACATCTACATTTTTAGATATTTATGCCGAAAGGGATCTTAAAAACGGCGTTTATACAGAAGCAGAGCTTCAGGAAATGGTTGACCATTTTATAATGAAGCTTCGCCTTATAAAATTTGCAAGAACCCCTGAATACAACGCTCTTTTTTCAGGCGATCCTCAATGGGTTACAGAATCAATAGGCGGCGTTGCTATTGACGGTAGGCATATGGTAACTAAAATGTCTTATCGTTATCTTCATACTCTTGAAAATCTGGGTGCAGCTCCCGAACCTAATTTAACAGTTCTTTGGTCTACAAGGCTCCCTGAAAATTTCAAACGCTTCTGTGCAAGAATTTCTATTGAAACCTCTTCTGTTCAATATGAAAATGATGACCTTATGCGTTTTCACCATGGCGACGATTATGCGATTGCCTGCTGCGTTTCCTCAATGGTTGTTGGTAAAGAAATGCAGTTTTTCGGTGCAAGAGCAAACCTTGCAAAATGCTTGCTTTATGCAATTAACGGCGGTGTTGATGAAATTTCAGGTAAGCAGGTTGCTCCCGAATATCGCCCTATTACAAGCGAATACCTTGATTATGATGAAGTAATGAGCAAGTTTGAAGCAATGATGGAATGGCTTGCAGGCGTTTATGTTAATACTCTGAACATAATTCATTATATGCATGATAAATATTGCTACGAAAAGCTTCAGATGGCTCTCCACGATAAAAAGGTTACCCGTTGGTTTGCAACAGGTATTGCAGGTCTTTCGGTTGTTGCAGATTCGCTTTCTGCAATAAAATACGCTAAAGTAAAAACAATTCGCGATGATAGCGGGCTGGTTGTTGATTACGAGGTTGAGGGCGATTTCCCCAAATACGGAAATGATGATGATAGAGTTGATGAAATTGCATACGAAATTGTGCATAGGTTTATGACTCATATTAAAAAGAATCATACCTACCGCGACGGTATACCAACAACATCTATTCTTACAATAACATCAAACGTTGTATATGGTAAGAACACAGGTGCAACGCCTGACGGCAGAAAACGCGGAGAAGCATTTGCGCCGGGTGCAAACCCAATGCATAAGCGCGATACTCATGGCGCGGTTGCTTCCCTTGCATCAGTTGCCAAGCTTCCTTTCAGGGATGCTCAGGATGGTATTTCAAACACCTTTTCAATTATTCCCGGTGCTTTAGGCAAGGATGACCAAATCTTTGCAGGGGATATTGAAGTGAATTTCGATTGCCTTGATGGCGCTTGCAGCACCCCAACGCTTTTTGAGGGGCTGGATACTGAATAAGTGCGGAATGAAGAATTCCGATTTACAGAACGGAGGATTTATATGTCAGCAACAGATAACCAGATAGATAACCTTGTGTCTCTCCTTGATGGTTATGTTCAGAAGGGTGGACATCATCTTAACGTTAATGTTTTTTCTAAAGAAACCTTGCTTGATGCACAAGCTCACCCGGAAAAATATCCTCAGCTTACAGTCAGAGTAAGCGGCTATGCAGTAAATTTTATTAAGCTTACTAAAGAACAGCAGGATGAGGTTATTTCCAGAACCTTCCACGATAAAATATAATGGTTGGTTATATTCATTCCAAAGAAAGTTTTGGCACAGTTGACGGCCCCGGCATAAGATACGTTATTTTTATGCAGGGCTGTCCTCTCAGGTGCCTTTATTGCCATAACCCTGATACCTGGGAAACAGGCAAAGGGGAAAAAATAACACCCGAAGAAGTGCTTTTTGAATACAACAAAAACAAGGCTTTTTATTCTAAAGGCGGAATAACCGTCAGCGGTGGAGAGCCTCTTTTACAAACGGATTTTCTTATTGAATTATTTAAAAAAGCTAAAGAGGAAAATATCCACACCTGCATTGATACCTCGGGCATTACATACGCTCCCGAGAATGATAAATACATTAAAAAGCTTGATGAGCTTATGAAATATACTGACCTTGTTATGCTTGATATTAAGCATATAGATTCTCAAGCTCACAAAGCTCTTACAGGGCAAGGTAATAAAAATGTTTTAGATTTTGCAAAATACCTTGAGCAAAAAAATATATCTGTTTGGATAAGGCATGTTGTGGTTGAAGGGTACACAGATAGCCCCGAGGCATTAAAGAAATTAGGTCGGTTTATCGGAAAACTGAAAAACCTGAAGGCTCTTGATGTTTTACCCTATCATTCATTAGGTGCGGGGAAATATAAGGAGCTTGGTATACCTTATAAGTTAGAGGGCTTAAAGCCTCTTTCTAAAGGTGAGGCAGTAAAAGCTAAAATGCTCATTCTTGAGGGAATGAAAGAAACAAGGTAAAATTATTGAAAAATTAAACTCTCTTTGATATACTGAAGGCAGTAATCAAAGGGAGTTGCTTTTATGAAAAAAATAAGCTATAAAAACATTGATATAACAGGTGGCTTTTGGAAGAATAAACTTGATATGGTAAGTGGCGTTACTCTTCAATCTGTTTATGACCGTTTTGAAGAAACCCATCGCTTTGATGCTCTTGATTGCCTTTGGAAGGAAGGGGAGCCTGATTGCCCTCATGTTTTCTGGGATTCAGATATTGCAAAATGGATAGAAGGCCTTGCATATTCTCTTTTTTATAAAAGAAATGAGGATTTAGAAAAAATTGCAGATGAGGCTATTGAAAAGATAA
Organism: Acutalibacteraceae bacterium; assembly: GCA_045604445.1. GTDB lineage: Bacteria > Bacillota > Clostridia > Oscillospirales > Acutalibacteraceae > DTU089. The sequence continues at coordinate 10,938 of JAZUOA010000018.1, read as the reverse complement.
TAAAAAATCGCGATGAAAACGGCTATTATAACTCTCATTTCTTGGTTACAGGCGAAAGATTTACAAGGCGCGATGAGCATGAGCTGTATTGCGCGGGGCATCTTATGGAGGCGGCAGTTGCTTATTATGAAGCAACGGGCAAAAGAGTTCTTTTAGATGCAATGTGCAAATATGCGGATTATATTGAAAGGGTTTTTGTTAAAGAAAAATCTGCGGCATTTGTTACACCGGGCCACCCTGAAATTGAGCTTGCTCTCGTTAAGCTTTATGAGGCAACGGGTGAAAAACGCTATCTGGAGCTTTCAAAATTCTTTATTGAAAACCACGGAACAAACGATATTGATAAAGAGCTTTATCCCGGTTGCTATAAAAAATATAATCAGGATGAAATACCGATTAAAGAAAGAACAAAAGCAGATGGGCATTGCGTAAGGGCTTTATATCTTTTTTGCGGTATGGCAGATATTGCAGCGTACTATGAAGATAAAGAGCTTTTTCAAGCGGCTGAAAGATGCTTTGATAACATTATAAACGAAAGAATGTATATAACCGGTGCAACGGGAAGCACCTGCCACGGCGAAGCCTTTACTATAGATTATGACCTTCCCAACAGGGATGCTTATGCAGAAACCTGCGCTTCAATTGCCCTTGCTTTTTTTGCCGGCAGAATGTTTAAGCTAAACCAAAGCTCTAAATATGCCGATGCGGTTGAAAAGGTTATGTATAATGGAATTTTATCGGGCATTTCAATGGATGGAAAGGGCTTTTTCTATGAAAATCCTCTTGAGATTGACACGGAATTTAATTCAGTTAACGTTGCAACCTACGGCGGAAAACGTTTCCCTATAACTCAGAGGAAAGAGGTTTTTGATTGCTCTTGCTGCCCGCCTAATGTTATACGCTTTATTGCAAATATTGCTGATTACATATATGAATATGACAATGAAGCGTTATTTGTTCATCAGTATATTCCCTCGGTTACAAAGGAAAGCGGAATGGAAATAACTCAGAAAACCGCCTATCCTTCCAGCGGTGAGATTCGCCTTGAAATCAAAAACTGCAATAAAAAATATATTGCTTTGAGAATTCCCGAATGGTGCAGAAGCTTCCGGATAAATAAAGCTTATGAAATGAAAAACGGATATGCTTTTGTTGAGCTCGGGGAAGAAAACGAGGAAGTTATTCTTAACCTTGATATGAAGGTAAGAGTTGTTTCTTCAAATAAAAGAGTTCACGAGAATTCAGGCAGAGTTGCGGTTATGAGAGGCCCTGTTGTATATTGCCTTGAGGGCGTTGATAACGGCAAGAATATTCAGAATATAAGGCTTGATATAAAAAGCGAATTCAACCTTTCGGAAGAAGAATTTCTCGTTCCCTCGTTATTGACTACGGGCTTTGAGGAAGCTGAAAACGATGCACTTTACTTTGACGCAAATGATGAGTATATTGAAAGACCACTAAAGTTTATTCCGTATTTTGCCTTTGCCAATCGCGGAGAAACGGATATGCTTGTTTGGGTTTTAAAGAAATAAAACTGACCGCCGTTGCGAGCTTTCGCAACGGCGGGATTTTTTAGGAAATATTTTCGTTCGCCGGGTTGTCTAACACCTTACCGCTTTCGGAAAACCTTGAACCGTGGCAGGGGCAGTCCCAGGAATGCTCTGCCTTATTCCATTTGAGAGCGCAACCTAAATGAGGACATCTTTTAGGCGTGGGAGTTAAAAGATTTATTACTGATTCAAATCCGTTTACTAATAATTGGGGCTTTAAAATAGAGCGTGAAGGGTCAAAAACCTTTTCATAGGGATTTTCGTTTTCGGTAAGCATATCTGTTAAGATTTTTGCACTTACCATCGAGCCTGTTATTCCCCATTTATTGAACCCGCTTGCAACATATAAATTTGGTGCATTTTTTGAATATTGCCCAATATAAGGTATATTATCCAGGCTCATACAATCCTGAGTAGCCCAAAAAGCAACTTCTTTTGAGCTTTTATAATTATTTTTTACAAATGCTCTGATTTCTTCCCAATTACCGCCTTTTTTGCCTGTTCGGTGGTCACCTCCGCCAATAATCAATAAATCGCCATAGTTCCTGAAGGAAAGTCCCTTTTCATTTTCATCAACATACATTCCTTTAATATCTGCGGCGTTTTCTAAGGCTATTGCATAGGAACGATGTTGATATAATTTAAGGGAATATAAGCCATGGTTATTTATAAAAGGGAAATGGGTTGAAACGACCGCTTTTTTAAAGCTGATTTTGCCGTTGTTTGTTACTGCGGAGCTTTCATCGGTTTTAAAAACCCATGTGTTTTCAAAAATGTTTAAATCTTTTGCTATTTCGGATATAAATTTTAGCGGGTGAAATTGTGCCTGATTTTTAAATTTTACTGCACCGGCTATTTCAAATGGTAATGCTAAGCTTTTGGCGTAAATGCCCTTGTAGCCTATCTGATGTAAGGCATCTAATTCTTTTTCAATTATATTTTTATCATCTATAGAATAAACATAGTTATCTTTTTTTACAAAATCGCAATCAATCTCTTTGCAAAGAGCTTCATATTCCTCTAATGCCGAAAGATTGGCTTTTAAATAAAGCTGGGTAATATTTGTACCGTAATTTTTTAAAATTTTATTGTAGCATAAACCGTGTTGAGCAGTGATTTTTGCCGTTGTGTTAGCAGTTGTTCTGTTTGCGATTCTGCCTTTTTCAACAAGAAGATAATCTACACCTTTTTTTTGAAGATAAAACGCTGTTAAAATGCCTGCTATACCGCCACCGATTATTAAAACATCAGTTTTAACATCACCCTTGAGAGATGGAAATTGAGGTAATTTTGAAGTTTTTTGCCATATTGATTCCATAATCATAAATCCTGCAAATCTGCGGCGGTTAAATCGTTTTCAACATTATCTCTTGCAAGGTCAGTATCTATTGCAGCGTATGCATCGGAAATCGGCTTTTCTTCGGAAAATGGTTTACTGTGGAAAACCTTTTGAGAGGGGGCATTAGTTTCTGCGATTATCGGTTTGGCTTTTTCTTTACCGCTTTTCGCGCTACCGCTTATTTCGGGAACAGGCGGTGTATCGTTTCTTTGTTTCGTGTGGGTTTCGTTAATTCGTTTCATACCTTTTTTTGCCATAATCAGTCACCTCATTTTTATTTTTCCCCGTAAAAGAAATATAATTTGTTGAAAAAATAATTTAATAGTGTTAAAATTTAGAAGAAATAATAATCAAGGAGAGAATTCATGAAAAAGGCTTTGAAAATAATTTGTGTTGTTCTGGCTGTGATATTAGTAATAAGCGGTGCGGTTGTTGCGCCTTACGGCATTAGTTTTTTGGCATCTCAATATGATGAGGATTTTGATATGGAGCTTGATTTTTCAAAAGGACTTATTTATTCAAAGGGTGAGTATAAAGCTGCCACCATCAAAAAAAACGGAAAGGCTTTTGAGTTAAAACCTGAAAGCTCCTCTGTAAATTGGTTTAACTATTATAGAATTTCATATTCTGCAGATGGCTATTTTAAAGGTACTATTCGATATAATTCAGGAGTAAAAGAAAAAGCCGAGGAATTTTTCCTCGAGCCCTGTGAAAACGGTGAATTTTATTCGTTTATTGATAATACTTTACAAGGAACAAAAGGCAATAAAATTCATTCTTTGGTTTTTGAAGCTTTAGATAAAAGCGAGGCTGAAATAGAAATTCACGGTATTGCCCTTTTCAACAGAGAAATTCCCAAGCAAGAGCTTTTTATTGAAGCGGAAAACGTTAAGGTAGGCGTTGATCTTCTTTGGGGTGGTGCGCTCAGCTATGTTGAGGATTTGGATTCATCGGTTCAGGCAGTTTCGGTTGACGGAAAAATCAAGGTGGATTCCAATGCAGGCGAAAGATACAATGCCGAGGTGGTAAACGAAAACGTTAACCTTATTAACAGGTATGACCCCGGAAGGCTTGTTCAACAGTCTTATTACGGAACACTCGAATATGACCACGGCGTTTATATGGAAAACGATTGGCGTTATAACCCCGTTCAGGGCGGTAACCAATTTGGCGATGCCAGCAAAATAATTGATTTAAGAATAACTGAAAATTCAATTTATATTAAATGCAGACCTCTTGATTGGGCAAAGGAAAAGGAATTTATAACCCCCTCTTATATGGAAGCGACCTATTCAATTGAAAACGGCAGGGTTCATGCTCAGTGCAGATTTGTTGATTTTTCAGGCTATCCCGAGGCTGAAAGCTCTCAGGAGATACCGGCATTTTATTGCATAGAGCCTTTTGATAATTTCGTTTATTACAAAGGCGATAAGCCTTGGACAAATGGCGAGCTTACCTATGAAAAGGAGCTTATTTTCTGGCCGGATGCCAATTATCCCCATTTTTATTCAAAAGAAAACTGGGCGGCATTTACAGGAGAATTTGAAGATAGCTTCGGTATCGGGCTTTTTGTTCCGGATGAAGAAGCATTTCTGACGGGAATTTTCGGAAGAGGGAACACAACAGATGAGGACCCATCTAAAGCATCATCTACCTCCTACATAGCAGTAACAAAAACAAGAACCTTCAGAAGCTTCGAGCCTTATGAATATGAATATTACCTTGCAACAGGCGATGTTAATGAAATAAGAGAATCATTCAGCAAAATAAAATAAAAAGGGGATGCAAAAAAAACGCAGACCGCACAAAACCATATAAAGCAAGGGACTTTTGCAGGATTCAAAGCCTGTAAAAGTCCCGATTTTTTATAAAAGTAAAAATAAAGAGGATTTTTGTGTTTTGTGCTACAAACAAACCTCGCCACTCGACGTACCCTTATTAAGCAAAATAAAATAAGAAAAAAACGAGATGGTCGCTGACCATCTCGTTTGCTTTATTAAAGCGGAAGCTCATAGCCGAATGCTTTAAGAATAATTTTAAACATCATTATAAAATTAGCGAAGAAATTGCTGAATTTATCACTCAGGTTTTCGCCGATGTTTGCCATTGTATCAGATTCGCCGTATCCCTCAATAGTGCCGTTGTTATCATCCACGCCGTCATCATTAGCAAAGGATTGAAGAAGCGGAGAGAAAAGGGCTACCAAGAAATATTCACCTGCAGAAATGCCTGTTGAATCGCCATAAACTTTTTCTGCAAGGTCAAAGGCGGAATCCATACCCATTGCGCTTAAAAGGGCAACAGCGGCTTGAGTGAATTCGCGGTCGCTTATCATAGAAAATTCGGTGTGAAGAACTATTGAAACTGTGCGTAAGAGTATTTGAACATCTCTTCCGCTTAGGGGATAGTTTTCGCTTCCTGCATAGTGGGCAGCAACCAATTCGGTTGCAACATCCCAGCCATCCTTATAATCGCTATCAGGGATTTCAATGCCGTAGGTTCTTCCTAATTCCTGAGCGCTTCCTTCACCATAGAGAGGCATATTAAGGATATCGTTGAGCGCGTCTACAACATCTCTGACAAGGTCATAATAAATAGCGCCCTCCTCAATGCCCAGCTGCTCATCCTGGAAGCCTCTTTCAAGGCGCCATTCAACACCGTTTTTGAGGAATTGCTTAGCAAAAGCATTCATACCCTTATTCATTTCATTAAGCTGCTCAGCTGAGTAGCCGTCAACTGTAAGAGCAAGCTTTTGTGTATCAATTTTTTCTATGGTTTTTGCTTCATAGGTGATAGTGTCGTCACGCATTTCAATGTATCTGTATTGAAGGGGATACATTGAGAGCGATGTTGTGGCAAAATCACTTATCTTGTTTCCTAAAGCGGAAGTAAAGGTTGTTGCATCGCTGCAATGCTCATGACCTGAGAAAACAAGCTTAATGCCTGCATTTGCCCAACGCTCAGCGGTTAATGAGTGGTTTTTTATGATAAAGTTGCGGCTCAGAATTCTCTGCATAGGCATATGGTCGAGAAGATTGTGGTGCATCATAAGAATGGGGTTTTTGCCATCTGCATAAGCGGCTTCTGCCTGGTCAATAACCCATTGAACCTTTGCTTCTGTCATACCGTCCTCTGTAGATTTTGTGTAGTCGCAACTATCAAGAGCAATAAGACGATATTTATCGCTTAAATCAGCAGTATAGGAGCAATCGTAATCGGTTGTTACAAGGGCTTCTTTGTAGCCGAATTCATAATAAGTGTTAATAAACTCTTCTCTGCCGGTTTCGCAGTATTCATCAACTCTGCCGTTATCGTGGTTACCGTTGATAACGTAAATCTGCTTGCCGGTAAGCTTTTCAAATTTGCGGAATTTCTCTGCTACGAATTGATGGTCTTCAAGAAGCCTTCTGCCGTCGTTGGTGATATCACCGGGAACAAGAATGAAATCAATGTTATCATCCTCAGCACACTGGTTTAAAAACTCATCAATAATAAATTGGCTTTCGTTTTCCATTGCGGCGCGGCGGTTAGCGTAGCCGTATATAGGGTCCTCCGAATACCACTCTAAAGCTTCCTCGGGCTGAGTATAATGAAGGTCGGAAGCCACTGCGTAGGATAAATCAGGGGCATTTTCATCTGCCGCACTTACTGAAACGGCGCAAAGGGAAAATACAAGGGATAAGGTTAAAAGAATTGAAATAAATTTTTTCATAAAGCACCTTCCTTATTTTTTATAAAAGAATTTTAACACTTATACAATGGTATGTCAAATGAATTTTATATCGCTTATATCAATTATTAAGAAATGATTAAAATTGAATTACATTAGAGTAACTCTTATTGACTTTGTGCTTTGAATTGTATATTGTTAAATCAGGAAAAGCAAAAGGAGGTTTTTTTATTGCTTCAGGTAAAAAATCTTACAAAAAAATTCGGAGATTTTACAGCCTTGCAGGATATTTCTCTGGCTGTTGAGGATGGTTCTGTTTATGGTCTTGTAGGCTACAATGGGGCAGGTAAAACTACCCTTTTAAAAAATATTGCAGGTATTTATAAGCCCGAAAGCGGTGAAGTTCTTTTTGATGGTGAAAACATCTTTGAAAACGCTGTGAAGAAAGAACAGCTTTTCTTTATGCCTGATGATTTGCATTTTTTTGCATATTCGAATATGGATAAAATGGCAGAATTTTATAACGGGTATTATAAAAGCTTCAGCTTTGAAACCTATAAAAAGCTTACCAATGTTTTCGGTCTTGACCCTAAAAAGAAAATAAATGGTTTTTCAAAGGGGATGCAAAGGCAGGCAGAAATGGTTTTAGCTCTTTCAACCCATCCAAAGCTTATTCTTTTAGATGAATCCTTCGACGGTATAGACCCTCAAAAAAGGCTTTTGATGAAAGGGCTTTTAAAAGAGGCAATTAAGGAGAATAACACATCTGTTATAATTTCCTCTCATAACCTCTCAGAGCTTGAGGATTTATGCGACCATATAGGCATAATAAACGGTAAAAAAATTGCCGTAACCGGAGCAGTCAATGAGCTTTCCCACGGCAGAACAAAATATCGCCTGGCTTTTGCCAGACCATTTGCATTAGAGGAGTTTACCGGTATTAACTGCTCAGGGCTTAAAAAGGATGGTCAGCTTGCTATGTTTACTGTTAATGGTAATACCGATGAGGCGGAAAGGCTTATAGAAAAGCTGCAGCCTGCTGTTATTGAAAAAATAAGCCTTTCTCTTGAGGAAATATTCTTGCAGGAAATGGAGGGAACAGACTATGACTTCAAAGAAATCCTCGGTTAATCCGAATTTATTTACCTTTAAGGGCGCGTTGAAAAGCTCTGCAATTGCTCCTGCGGCTGCACTTTTTGCAGGTATTATGTTTATGGTTGTAGCTCTTGGCGCTTCAAGCCTTTATCAAACCTATCCTTTGCAGGATGGAACAATTGAAAGAAATTCTGTTAATTTTAAATATCTTTTCTTTGAAATGCCCCAAATATATTCTGTTGCTTTACCTATTCTTGTGGCAGGTGCAGGGGGGTTAATGGGAATTCTGCTTTTTAAATTTATAACCTCTAAAAAAACAGTTAATGTTTATTACAGCTTGGGCATAAAAAGGGAAAATCTTTTTATAAGCAGATACCTTGCAGGAGCACTTCTTTTAGCAATTGCGATTATAATTCCTTTTACGGTAATGTTTTTTATAAACCTTGCCGCTTGCGGATATTCTTTGGAGCTTTTAAATGCATTTGTTTATATAACTATTTCGTTTTTAGCAATCGCTTTAACTGCATTTTCAGTTACATCTGCAGTTTTTGGCGCGGTAGGTACCGCTTTTGAAACAACTCTTTTTTCTGCGGTTATTTTGTTTTTACCTACTATAATCTTTTATGCACTTCAAACGCTTATGGATAAATTCCTTTACGGAAATCCTTACGGAAACTATTTTGTTTTTTCAAATGATAGCTCTTATTCCGTTAATGCAGAAGCGCTTACCGATACATTCAGCTTTTTAAATCCGCTTTTCTTTAACAGTAAGGCGCTTGCTCTTTTTTCTGTTATGGATGATGAGGGTAAACAAAATATTCGCCTTGAAACAGATAACCTTATAACAGGTACCCCTGATTTTCTCATTCCGGTTTTATGGCTTTTGGCAGCAGGCTTAATAGTTGTTTTGGGTATTGCAATATTTAAAAAGCGCAAGGCTGAAATTTGCGGATTTATAGGAATGAATAAATACCTCAACACAGTTACTGTATTTGTTGCATCATTTTTCGCGTTTTGCTTTGCAATAAATCTTTTGCCTTTAAGCGGCTTAGAAAATTCTATGATTGCTGCAGTAATTTTTGCTGTGCTTTATATAGGGCTTGAATTGTTAATTTTAAGAGATACCCGAAAGTTTAAAAAAGGGCTTTTAAAGCTTCCGGCAGAGCTAGTTTTATGCGGTATTGCAGTAAGCGTTTTTGCAACCGGCCTTTTCGGATATTCCGAAAGAATTCCTGAAAAAGAGGATATAAAAGAAGCTGCTATTACCTTTGGCGGTATCAATGAGGAATATGGTTATTCCTCTGAGGAGAGTTATTTCTTTCCCTCAGGCGTAAGCTACACAACGAACGGACTTATTGTAGGCGGATTTGAAAGCGAAAGTGATATTTCTGCTGTTGTTGATGTGCACAAGGAAATAGCTCAGGCGAAAAAGGCTTCAGATGCTTCAACAGGTAGCATAAAAATTGTTTATACTCTGAAAAATGGTAAAACCTTTAAGCGTTGTTTTGAAAATGTTTCACCGGAATGCTACAGAAAGCTTCTTTCATTAGAAAAATGCGAGGTTTATAAAAAACGCTTGTATGAGGTGTATAAGGGAACGATTAAAGAGCCCGACAGAAATTCTTCTGAGGCAGAAATTAAGCTTTATGAGGTTCAAAATGCTATAAGAAACAGCGAGGCAACAGCCGAGGCGGTTTCAATTCATCTTAATGAAACAGCTAATCTTAACCTTACTAAAGAAAACCGCGACAGATTAGTTAATTGCCTTTACAGCGACCTTTTAAAACGCACTGTAGAAGAAAAATATTACCCCGAAGCTACACCGAGAGCGTATTTGGTATTTAATTATTACGGGTATTTTGATGGTAGCGTTTATCAGGTTTCAGACTATGGCGAGGATGAAGAGGCGATTTCCGTTGGTGAAATAACGTACTTTGATACGTACGATTCGCAGCTTTTTAATCTTAGCGAATGGGAAAACAAAGTAACAATTGCAGTTACCGAGGATATGGTAAGCACAATTAAATTCTTGAAGGATATAGGCGTTTATGAGCGATTAACCACTATTCCTGAATATGTTCGCGCAGAGATAGTTGATTTTGAAGAGTATTCTCCTGAAGACAGCTATTTTAACGATTATGAACATAGCTTATATTTCAGAACAAGGTATATGAGCCCGGAATATAGCGACTCGATTGAAGAAAATCAAAAAATGTTTAAAAATTCAATTGAGATTACTGACGAGGCTGAGATAAAACGCCTTTGCGAAAGTGCATTCGGCGCCTACCAATGCGATGGGCAAAACGGTAGCTTTGCGGCGTTTTATCAAAAAAACGGAACTGTTACGATTATGTATATACCGGAATAAAAATCCAGGTGCTTGTTAATGTTGCATAAAATTTATTGACAATCATATTGTTTAATGGTACAATTTAATTGAAAGGAGAGTGGTGGAAACGAGAGTTTTGCTTCTCTCCTTTATTTCTTAGGTGAATTCACCGAAAAAGAAAGGGTGTTATTATGAACATTACTATCGTTGGTCGCAAATGCAATCCACGCGAAGATTTTCGCACCCGTGCGGAAAAACGCCTTTTGAAGGTTGAAAAGCTTTTAGGCGAGGATATTTCCGCAAAAATAACGGCAACTGTTGAGAAATCCTGCCAGATTGTGGAAATAACAGTTTCAAAAGGCGGACTGCTCTTCAGGGCAGAGGAGCGCGCAGAAAATATAGCTGATGCCCTCGATGAATGCGTAGATTCGCTTATAAGGCAGATAAGAAAAAATAAAACAAGGCTTGATAAAAGGCTTCATTCAGCAGTTATTGATGATTTTATGGAAGATTTTGTTGAAGAGGATGCCGATTACAGCGTTATAAGAGAAAAAACGGTAGCACTCAAGCCACAAAGCGTTGAAGAAGCTATTCTTCAGATGAAGCTTCTGGGTCATCAGTTTTATATGTTTTTAAATTCAGAAACAGATGCAATAAATGTTGTTTATAAACGCAACGAATCAGGCTACGGTTTAATTGCACCTGAAACAGAATAAATTATCAAACAATTAAATGAATTCACTCCTCTGCTGTTTTGTGGCAGAGGAGTGTTGATTTTATACAAAAAAACTGCATTTTTTTTGTTAATTTCGTTTTTCTGATTATTGTAATTAAAGCGAAAATGATATAATATACAAGTGTGGTAGAATAATATTATAGTAAAAAGCAAAAAACTCATGGCGATTCGCGCCGAAAGGAAAAAATATGGAAAATTTAAGAAACAAAAAAGGCTTTA
>JAZUOA010000017.1:0-8545 GCA_045604445.1 Acutalibacteraceae bacterium | reverse complement strand
AAGCTTTTGCAACCGTAAAAAGCACTTTCGCCAATTACATTAACACTGCAACCAAAGCTAACGTCTTCAATATTTTCATTGAAGGCGTATTTTTTTGGCTTAATTTTTTTTGTTTTTAAAATAACTTTTTTCTTATTCTTTATAATCTGCAACGCTTTTCTCCGTCAATAAGTTTTCTAAATTGTCAAAATAGAGGGCGGTTGCCCATTTAGGCATACAGTTTTTATCAAAACCATTATTTTTTATTACAAAAACGCTTTTTGTTAGGGGCATTTTCTCAGGATAAATGCCGTCGCCATCAGTGAAATAAATTATACCGTTAATGCAGTTATTTGGGTTTTCCTTCGAAAGGCTTTCTGCATATTCAAAAACAGGTCTGAAATCTGTTCCGCCAAAACCTTTTATAGATAAATGGTTTATATATTCATCTATGTCTTCTGCTGTTTTAATAACAGCGGTACTCTGGATTCTACAATCGCATTGAATTATATGTATTTCCGTTTGCTTTTTGAAAAAGTCAGTATTCTTTAAAATATTGTATGTTTTTTCTATGAATTTTTTTACTGAGTTTCCGTAAACAGAGCCGGAAGTGTCAATTGCAATAATCAAGGTTTGCAGGCGAGGGCTTTCTGAATATTCCAATGGTTCTATTAAGGGAATGTTTTTATATAAGCTCAAGCCGTATGTGTAATAAATATAATCAAATTCATCATCGTTAATCTCTAAAGCCTCGTTAACTTGAATAAAGCGCTTTAAAAATTCTTCGTAGCTATGGTTATCCCTTGTAATAGCTTTTAAAACAAGTGTATCAAAGCCGGAGGCGGTTCCGTAAATAACAGGATTGTTTTCGGTATCGCGTAGTATGCTTTTTGTTATTTCACGCCAATCTTCCTTTGTTTTGTCCGCGGTAGAGTTAACGGTATTACTGTTGCTTTGTTTTTTTTCTTCCTGATAATCGCCGGTTCGTGAATCTTCGCGCTTATAGATAGAGCGGGCCTCAACGATTTCTTCATCTTCGTCGTTTTTAAAACATGCATTTTTTGCTTCGTACCATAAATGGTGGGAGTCTATGCTGAAAGCATCGCAGTAAATGGCTTGTTCTTCCGAGGTTATACCATTCTTCAAAAAATAAAAATAGATATTTTCAGCAGTGAAACTTTTTATGTGGTGCGAAAGTTCTGAAGTAAGTTGATTTTGAATATCTGTTTTTTCAGTTTTTGTGCAAGATAGGGCGGTATTGTTTATAAAAACTTCAACGGCAATATCGCATGATATATCCCAAATAACTTTATTTTTAAATTGAGTGTTAAAAATATGTAAAAACAAGCAGTGGCAAAGAGAATGAATAATCATCCTGTTAACAGCGTTTTGGTTGCTTTTAAATGCTTTTAAAATATATTCCGGTGTGTAATAGAGTTTATTGCCGTCAGTATATATGGTTGAATTTGAAACCTCTTCAAAACAAAGCGAGCTTATGCCTTTTAAAAGTGAGCGAATTTCGCCGCAAAGAGTATTCTTGCTATTTTCAATAATTGTTAAGGCAATAGTGCTTGAGTTTTTTTTAGGAATCAATTTATTCACCCCCAAAATATTATAAATCAGATATGTTAAAAAAATGTTATAAAAGAGCCGCAAAAAACATTTGTCTTTTGCGACTCCTTTAGAATTAAACCATTTTAAAATTCTATTTCTATTTGATTTTCACCAATATCTGTTTTAAATTCAATGTCGTAGCCAATGTCACCCGGAAGCTCAATTATTTTATATTTGCCGTTACATTTTATTTCCTTGGGCTTTCGGTCAACATAAACAACTGTCGGAACCTTGAATTTTTGTGTTTGGTTATATTTTAATTCAAATTCACCATCGTCGTGGTCATATTTATAAGAGATGATTTCTCCTGTAACTGCTTTGGGACGCGGGCGGGTAAGAACCTTCATAAAATCCTGTTCAAGAATGCCGTCAAAATAACACCAGTAAGTGTTACTCCATTTATAGCTGTCAAACTTATCCTGAAGGAATCTTATATGGGGATACCAACCGTCACCCTCTGCGCATGAGCCCCATTCGCCAACGATACAAGGACAACCTAATCGTAACTGAGTGCTTCTATGTTCATCAAAAATCATACCAACCCGAGAGTTATTGGCATATTTATATGCAGGGGTGTCAACCATAAGGTCATAGGCATGGGGAGCAAAAATCTGCTCTGTTTCTCTTTTGCCGTTAACTGTAACAGGCTTGTTGCAGCAAGGAATGCCCATATTAGAATAATAGTTGTTGCCCATAAACATAATGCCGTTGTCGGTTACCTCTCTGATGGCGGTTGACATTTTGCTTATAAAGGGCGAGTATCTGTTTTCGTCAAAGTTTTTAACAAGGTCATTGCAATCTTTGGTGATTTCTTTAAAAACTTCACCGGGAAATTGGTCAAGTGCCTTCGGCTTTTCATCGCTGAAAAGTCCAACCTTAGCCATTTCCAAAAGATTAACGCGTTTGTCTGTAATGGCGGTTTTGGCTACACCTGCAACGATTCTTCTGAATATTTTTCCGCCATCTTTACCGGGAAAGGGCTCATTTAAAAAGTCAAACCCGAAAAGAGCAGGCTTGTCTTTAACTGCTTCTGCAAGGTTTTTCCACATATCAGCAAAATGATCCTGCAATCCCTTTCGGTTATATTTTCTGTTATCCCAAAAATTATCAAATGCCCTGAAGCAGGCGTTTCCGTAGAAATAAGGTTCAGCCCAAACTGCAATTTGCTTTCTGGGAACATATTTATCAGTAAGAGTTGCCCATTTTGGTGCACCGTCACCGTAGCAGGTGGATGAATAAACATCCTGATGGCAATCAAGGTATGCATATATACCATATTCCTCGCATTTGTCAAGAAAAGCGCATAGGTCATCGATTAGTTGTTGGTTATAATTACCCGGTGTTGGTTCCATTGCACTCCATGTGAAACCAAGGCGGATAATATCATATCCTCTTGCGCGGAATTCTTCAAAGGGAAATTTATCAGGTGAATAGCCGTAATAAGGGTTATTGGGGTCGTAGTCTTTTTTGTCAACTACATTCATACCGCTGAATATACGCTCTCTTCCGTATTCATCCACAAGTCTCATACCGTCAACTCTGATTTTATCCATAAATTTAGCCTCCTTTTTAGTGTTTGTGATTTTATATTATAAGGTAGTTATTTCTGCGCAAAGCGGTTCAGATGTTGTTTTCCAAAAACTATTAGCGTAAATTTTAACTTCGTAATCTGTTGCTGAATCTAAATCAGTATAAGCTATTTCAAGGTATTCCGGCATATTGTAGAAATAATATTCGCTCCACATAACAGTTTGCTTAACGATAACTCCGGTTTTCTTTTCTGTAACAACAACCTTGTAATCATTAACATAATCCTCTTCAGAGATTGCCTGAGGGAATTTTAAGCGGAATCCGTCATCGTCAAGGTCATCGAATTCAATTTTTGCATCATTTGCAAAGTAAGGTGTTTTTGCAGTTTTGAAGCGGATTTCATCGGTGTATTTGAAGCTTTCGGGATTCCAGGGCTCATCAATTTCCCAAATATATGGGAAGAAATTATCAGTTAAAACATCGTAGGGATAAATTCTTACTGCGCCTGCGCTATTTGCTTCAACAATAAGCATCTGAGCAAAATTTGCTTTTTTCGGAGGAACAGTGCCGTAATATTTATCGAATTCATCAAGCTCTGTGTAAGAAAGTGAGCCGGTTCCCAAGGATGTGAAATGCTTTTGGTGAATTGAACGGGGATTGTTAATGGGCGCATGAGAGTGACCCGAGAAGTTTATGATTTGGGGATAATCCATATATGTAGAATAAAGCTCATCTTCACCCCAAAGCATACTGCCGTAAACAGTGTCGGTAATATGCGGATGTTGAAAAACGAAAATAGGCTTTTTAGGGTCTGCGATTCGCGCCTTTTTCAGCTCTTTGGCAAGGAACTCTATTTTATCACTATGAAAATTGCAACTTTGTGAGCAGGTGAGGTTAACGAAATGGAAGCCGTTTATAACTCTGTGGTCATCAACAGGCATATTGAAAATTCGTGCGAATTTTTCGTGAGCGGCTTCAACGCCTTCACTGTGATATTCATGGCTTGCCATCATGAGAGTGTATTGTGTTTCCGCCTTTAATTTTTTATCAAGGGTATCCTTGAATTTTAACATTTGTGTTTCAGTTCCGCTGTTAGCAAAATCGCCTACAACATATAAGGCGTCAAGCTTTTTGTAACTTTCGCTTTCTTCGCAAAGGCGGTAAGCAATATCTATTGCCTTTTCCATTCTTTCTTCTTCGATGCACTTTTCATCTTTATAGTGAACATCGCTAACAACCATAAATCTGAGTACAGGGTTAAAGTCTTTTTGAAGCATATTAAGTCCTCCGGAAAATGTATATTTCAAATCAATATAATTTTAACATTATAATCCGCTCAATTCAACTGTAAAAACAACCAATTACAAGTAATAAAATATGTTAAAAACTTTCATAATCTTATTTATTTTTGAAAATAGTTATGTTATAATAATAAAAAATGACAAAGGAGAATACAAAATGAAAGTTACAAAAGATACAGTTATCGGCACAATTCTTGATACAGCACCTCAAACTGCCCCATATTTTCTTGAAATGGGTATGCATTGCTTAGGTTGTCCTTCTGCTCGTAGCGAAACAATTGAGCAGGCTTGCTTGGTTCATGGGGTTAATGCTGATGAGCTTGTTGAAAAAATCAATGCAGCTATAGGCGAATAATGAATATAAAGCTTACTGAAAGGCTCCTTGCCGCCGCATCTCTCATAAGGGGCGGCGGCATTGTTGCAGATATCGGAACGGACCATGCATATTTGCCGGTTTATTTGATTCAAACAGGCAAAATCCATAAAGCCATTGCGGCGGATATTGGCAAAATGCCTCTTGAAAATGCCGCAAAATCAGTTGAGTTTTATGGTTTAACAGATAAAATAGAATTAAGGCTTTCTGATGGCTTGGGTTCCTTTGCTCCCGATGATGCAGCTGAATTTGTTTTTGCAGGGATGGGCGGGACACTTATTGCAGAAAAACTAAAGGAAACTCCGTGGATAAAAAACGGCAAGTACCATTTTGTTTTTCAACCTCAAAGCAGGGCGGAGGATTTAAGGGAGTTTCTGTTTTTGAATGGTTTTTCCGTAAACGAAGAAAAAGCTGTTCACGAAGGAAGGCGCGTTTACATTGCTTTTGATGCAAGCTATACGGGTGAAATAGCAGATTACTCAAAAAGTGATTGCTTTATCGGTAAATTGCCGAAAACCGAGGATGCGTTTTTACATATAAAATCTCAGATTGCAAGGCTTCAAAAGCGTTATGATGCAAATGCGGATGCCCCTGAAGAAAGAACGGAGCTATATAAAACAATAGAAGCTATGTGGGAGTTTATAAATGATTGAAACAATAGCCCAAATAATCGGCTTTGGCGGAGCCGCTCTCAATTGCATTTCATTTCAGCAAAACAAACGCCGCAACATTATCGCTGTTCAGATTTTTGCGGCAATTATGTTTATAATTCACTACATAATGTTAGGCGCGTTTACAGGTGCGGCGCTTAATTTTATTGGGTTGTTAAGGTCTTTAGTTTTTATAAACAACCATAAAAAATGGGCAAAAAGTCCTGTTTGGTTAGGTGTGTTTATTGTAATAAGTGCAGTTTCAAGCGCAGTAACATGGGTGGAATGGTATTCTTTTCTGCCTGCTGCAGCAATGATTTTAACAACTATAAGCTATTGGTTGAAAAACGAAACTAAGATCCGCCTTGTTACATTTCCCAGCTCTCCGTGCTGGCTTGTTTATAATATAATAACAGGCTCAGTTGCAGGAATAATAACGGAGTGCATTGTTATGACATCTATAATAGTTGCTATAATTCGCTATGACATTTTGAAAAAAGAAAAGGTGAAGAAGAATGAAAATTAAAGAAATATATGATTTTCTTGATTCTGTAGCCCCTTTTTCCGCTGCAGAGGATTGGGATAACTGCGGGGTTATAATCGGTAACATTAACGCAGAGGTATCAAAGATTTTTATTGCTCTTGATGTTACTGAAAGAGTGATTGAAGAGGCTTTGGCGTTTGGCGCAGAGCTTGTTATTACTCATCATCCTATTATGTTTTCGCCTGTTAAAAAAATTCTTTCGGATAGTGTGATTTATAAAGCAGTATTATCGGGTATGACTTTTATCGCTTCCCACACGTGCCTTGATATTGCTGATGGCGGGGTAAATGATTGCCTTGCTGAAGCGGTAGGCATAAAGGAGGTTAAAGCGATTGATGAAGATGTTTTTCTTAAAATAGGAAAAATCGAAAAAACAACCGCCGGGGAATTTGCGGTAAAAATAAAAAATTCATTAGGTGGCGGAGTTTCTTATACTTTGCCGGAAAAAGAAATTGAAACCATTGCTTTTTGTTCAGGTTCAGGCGGAGATTTAATAACTCTTGCAAAAGAAAAGGGCGCAGATGCCCTTTTAACAGGTGAGGCTAAGCATCACCAATACCTTTTGTCAAATGATATGGATGTTGCTCTTTTTGTTGCAGGGCATTATGAAACGGAGAATATCGTTTGCGAAAAAATAGAAAAAATAATAAAGGGAAAATTCGGCGATAATGTAGAGGTTAAGGTATCCTCTCAGATTCCGCCTGTAAATTATATTTAAAAATGGCTTTAGATGGTATGTTTTTGAGCTTTCTGGTTTCGTCAACAAATTCATTGTTGGCGGGCTCGAAGGTTGATAAAATTCACCAACCATCAAAAAATGAGTTGGTATTTATAATGCGCACAAGGGGCGGAATGCATAAGCTATATTTTTCTGCAGATGCAAACAGCCCTCGCTTTGCTGTGGTTGAAAAAACGCCCGAAAACCCTCAAACTCCCCCTATGCTTTGTATGCTTTTCAGAAAGCGGCTTGTGGGTGCAACGCTTAAAAGCGTTGAGCAATATGGGTTAGACAGAATCGCGTTTTTTAAGTTTGATGCAACAACCGAAATCGGTGATAAGGTCGAGCTTACTCTTGTAGTGGAGATTATGGCGCAACACAGCAATGTGATTTTGTTGGATGACAATAGTAGGGTAATCGATGCTCTTCGCCGAGTGGATAGTGAAAAATCCTCTTATCGCCTTGTTTTGCCGGGAGCACAGTATAAATTGCCGCCTGAGCAGATTAAATTTGATATAAGAAAAGAAGAGCCTGAAAAGGTCTGCAAAAAAGTGCTTTCGCTTGTGTCTTCAAGGCTTTCTTCATCGATTTTAAAAACAATTCAAGGCGTTTCTCCGTTGCTTTCAAGGGAGCTTGCTTACCGTGTGTGCGGCGATGATAAAGGGGTGGGTGAGCTTTCTGCAGAGGAAAAAATGCGATTGCTCTGTGAATTGAGTTCACTCAAAAAAGTAGTTTTAAGCGGTAGCGTTAAACCTGCGATGGTGCTTGATGAATCGGGAAAGCCAATGGAGTTTTCGTTTATTCCGATAACGCAATATGGCGAAGCGTATAAGGTAATAGAGAAGCCTGATATGTTTTCTCTTCTTGAAGGCTTTTATTCCGAAAGGGATAGGCTTTTAAGAACGCGTTCAAAATGCGCAGAGCTTTTTAAGCAACTTGAAAATGCTATTGAAAGAATATCGCGAAAGCTTAATAACCAGAGAGAAGATCTGAAAAAATGTGCTGATCGTGATGAACTTCGCATAAAGGCTGAGCTCATAACAGCCGCGCAGTATAAATTGCAAAAAGGCATTAGTGTTTACGAGGTCGAAAATTATTACGATAATAACAGGGTTTTAAAAATTAACGTTGATCCTGCGCTTTCGCCCTCTCAAAATTCACAGAAATTATATAAAGAATACAGAAAAGCCTGCACCGCTGAAAATATGCTTATAAAGCTCATTGATGAGGGTGAAGCGGATTTAGAATATCTTGAAAGCGTAAAGGATTTGCTTGAACGCTCTACTCTTGAAAGGGAATTTGCTGAAATTAAGGATGAGCTTATTTCACAAGGCTTTATTAAGCCTAAGAGGAATGGCAAAAAGCAGATGAAAAAGCAGGCTTTGCCGCCTCTCGAATTTAAAACAAGCCAAGGCTTTACTGTTCTTGTAGGCAGAAATAACCTTCAAAATGATAAAATAACTTTTAAAATGGGCAAAAAGGGTGATATCTGGCTCCATGCTCAAAAAGCTCCCGGTTCCCATGTTTTGCTTTTATCGGAAGGAAAGGAAATACCTGATGATGCAATAGTTGAAGCAGCTGAATTCGCCGGCTTTTATAGTTCGGTAAAGGATTCTACTCTTGTTACTGTTGATTATACCGATGTTAAAAATATTAAAAAACCTAATGGGTCGAAACCGGGATTTGTTGTTTACTACACTTATTGGTCTGTAAATGTAAAGCCTGAAGACCCCGAAACAAAAGAGGCTGTAAAAAAACGATAAGTTTTTTACAGCCTCTTTTATCAGAATTTCATTTTTGCCAAATCTCGGTAATTAATAAGCTTAATTCCTAAAG
>JAZUOA010000016.1:0-4116 GCA_045604445.1 Acutalibacteraceae bacterium | reverse complement strand
TAATTAGTGCCTCCTCCCTTAAAATTCTCTAACGATGGGCTTCTGAGCAGCCTGCTCGTGCTCTGCGCCTGCATAAACACGAAGGCGTGCCATAGCAGCTCTGCCGAGAGTGTTATCGGGAAGCATACCCTTAACAGCTTTCTGAACTGCGAACTCGGGCTTTTCTCTCATGAGAGTGCCGTATTTAACAGCTTTCATGTTGCCGATGTAGCCTGTGTGATGATAGTAAATTTTGTCTTCAAGTTTGTTACCTGTGAGAACGACTTTAGCTGCATTGATGATGATAACGCTGTCGCCACAGTCTGCATGAGGAGCAAAAGTAGGTTTATGCTTACCGCGAAGAAGAACAGCAGCTGCAACAGCAACATCGCCGAGAGTTCTGCCTTCTGCATCAAGAACATACCACTGACGCTCAGTTTTGCCTTTAGGCATATAAGTAGACATAACAGTTACCTCCGTAATAGATTTGGGATTTACCCTTGAATAATGCTTTGATATATTAACATATACCCGAATGATTGTCAACGATTTTTTTGAATAAATTTAAAATAATAAACACAATCTCTTGTTTTCTCATTTTTCCTTCATTTTTCTCTGTTTTTTGCAAACGCAATTTTAAAAAAACGCGCAAAAAAAGAGTAGCAAATAACAATTTACTACTCTTTTATTGTTAAAAATACACTATTTTCGAGCAAGATTACTGTAATCTTTCACAACGTTAATTTGATTCTTACGGCGTTTTTTACGTTTACGCTTGTTTTTTGTGCCCTTAAGAAGAATTAAGATTGCAACAACTAAAATCGTTGTAATTATAAAAAAGTATTTAGATGAGGCAACATCTTCCAACCAGCTGAACGCTGCCCACAAATGATTTTTTTTCACAGTTTGATAAGCTACGAGCTCTATATCGGCAATTTTAACGCCTTCATACATCAACGAAGCCTTTGTTACAACATCACCTTTTTCAACGGGAGCATCAATCTCTTTTTCAAAGGAATTATCCAGTTGAACTGTTAAATCATCAATAGAAAGCTCCTTATGAACAACTGCATTCACAGGTTCTTTTGAAACAAGACCAACATAATCGCTGCCCCTACCGAATTTAACACCCGCTTCTGCCAAAATGTAGTTACTATCAGCAATAGTTTTCATTTTCATATTAGAAAATGCCCAACGAAGCATATATCTACACATCAGAAACGCAGTGTTGGCATTGCTTAAATTAGCTTCTTTATAGTAGTAATCATCTCTGCCACGCATTGCAATAGAAATAAATGTGTAACCATCTTTTGTAGCGCTGGAAATAAGGCAACAGCCCGCTTTATTGGTTGTACCCGTTTTAAGACCTATTGCACCATCGTAAAAATAAGGAGTAACATCATTCAAAAGCGGATTGGTATTGTAGAGGTATCTGATATCACTTTTATTTGTTTTGGGCATTGTTTTACCATATTTAGAAGACATCAAAACAATCGTGTCATTCTCTAATGCTTTTTTTGCGATAAGATACATATCGCTTGCGGTTGTACGATTCTGGGTATCGGCAATATAACCTTTAACAGACTCATCATCCAAACCATGGGGATTAGCAAAATAAGTGTTTTCGCAACCTAATTCATTAACTAATGAATTCATTTTATCAACAAAAACCTGCACATCGCCACCACCGAAATGCTCAGCAATTACTGCTGCAGCATCGTTTGCACTTGGTAAAAACAAGCAATACAAAAGCATTTCAAGAGTTACCTTTTCATCAACAATTAACCCTGCAACAGAGCTACCCGTGCCATCGAGACTATGAATAGCATCATAAGAGCAAGTTATAACCGTCTGCAAATCATCGCACTCTTCAAGAGCAACCAAAGCAGTTACAATCTTTGTTAAAGAAGCAGGTGCCGTTATTTTATCCGCATTTTTACTATAAACAACTGTATCTGTATCAACATTAACTAATAAAGCGATTTCTGTTTCATAATCAACCTTATCAATCAAATAACCCTCGCCATATGTTTTTATTTTTGTATCATCATCCTCCTCGGCAAAAACCGGAGTAACAAGAGAAATTGTAACTAAAATCAAACAATTTATGAAAATCAGCAATTTTTTCATAGACAACCACCGTTAAATGTTATAAAATAGTATCACTTTAATGATTATATCATTTTTAACAGAAAAAGAAAATAGTATTTGCAAAAAAGGAGTATAAAAAATTATGGTTTTTGTTACCGGAGATACACACGGCGATCCCGAAAGACTTTCAAAAGCAGCATTAAAACCTTTAAACGAAGGTGATACTCTCATTGTTTGCGGTGATTTTGGTTTTGTTTGGGATAAATCAAAAGCGGAACAGAAAGTTTTAAAAGCCCTTTCAAAAAGAAAATATAACATCTGCTTTATTGACGGAACTCACGAAAACTTCGATTTACTTAATGCATATCCCCTCACCACGTGGAATAACGGCAAGGTTCACAGAATATCTGACAATATTTTTCACCTTATGAGGGGTCAGGTTTTTGAAATTGACGGATTAAAAATTTTCACTATGGGCGGTGGTGAAAGCCCCGATCTGGACTCAAGACTTGAGGATAACCCTTGGTTAAAATACGAAATCCCTACTAAAGATGAGCTTTTAGAGGGTGCAAACAATCTTGAAAAGCATAACTGTAAAATTGATGTTATTGTAACTCATGAACCATCAACAACAATAAAAGGCTTTTTAAAACTTGGCGAAAGCGAAGCTGTAAGAGTTACCACGCTTAACGCCTATTTTGATGAGCTTTCAAAATGCAGCGATTTTGAGAGATGGTTTTTCGGTAGCCTTCATCTTGATAAATATATTTCTAATACCTATATTGGTGTTCATAAAGCAATCGTTAACGCGCACACAGGTGAAAGAGTTAGATTTTAAATAAAAACTGATAGCTGGTGATAATTATGAAAAAATCAATAAACAAAAAGAAAATAAAAAAAATTATTTTAATTATTGTTTCAGTTATTCTTGCTCCGGCAATAATAGCCAGCGCTGTTGCATTCATTGCAAACTACCCTGATAAAAGAACCCCTATTTTTAATGATAACAATCAAAAACTTGAAAAACAGGTTTTTGATGAGGGATATTTCAAAATGGGAAAATATGATTTAATAGTATCTGTTAACGGTGACGATAACGCAAACGGAACATTAGAGGCTCCTTTAAAAACATTAAATGGTGCAAAGGAAAAATTAAAAACTGCAAATATTCCCGATGATGCAAATGTCACCGTTTGGTTCAGAGAAGGAACTTATGCTTTCTTTGACACAGTTAATTTCAATGAAACTGACAAAAGCAATGTTCTCTATCGCTCATACCCCAACGAGGAGGTTGTTTTTTCAGGTTCAAAAGAAATCAGCGGAAATTGGAAAACAACAGAAATAAATGGTGTTAACGCTTTTGTAACTGACATCCCCATTAAAAGTGATGATGATTATTTCCATTCGCTTTTCAAGGACGGAAAAAGACTTTCTCGTTCAAATTACCCTAAAGCAGATGTTTTTAAGGTAGCGGCTGAACCAAATGAAGATGAAAAATTTGTTTCAGACTGGGACGCTAACTTCTTTGTTCACTCCCCTGTTTTGTACGCACATCCTGAGGGTTTACTTGATTTTGCAAATCAATCGGATATCGATGTTAAGCTTATGCATTTCTGGTGCGAGGATTTATTACCGGTGCACTCAATAGATAAAAACACAGGTAAAATTACTGCTTCCAAGCTTACCGCAATGAAAACAAGAGTTGACGATAACTATATTTTAGAAAATGTTAAAGAGGCTCTTTCTCTTCCCGGTGAATGGTACCTTGACCGCAATGAAGAAAAGCTTTATTACATACCTCAGGATGGTGACACACTTAAAAACACCGTTGTTTACGCCGGTTCAAACGAGCAATTCTTTACAATAAACAATACAGAGAATATTTCTTTCCAAGGTATTAATTTTGAAAATACAGACTGGAACCATATAAACGGCACCCATACAGGAAATCCATTTGAAAAATCTCATCCGCTGTATAAAACAATTAAATACGGTGCAGAGCATCCCCAGGCTGCATTTGAAGTTCCTGCAGCAATACATATTACT
>JAZUOA010000015.1:0-10886 GCA_045604445.1 Acutalibacteraceae bacterium | reverse complement strand
CATAATTCTTTCCTTTGAGTTCATGAAGAACCAGAAGGACATGCCTGAGGAAACGATTGTTGTGAAAGCACCCATTCCCACGAAAGCCATAAGGTACTGTGATTCCCTGCCGTTCTTGCCTGCCTTGAAGACATTGTTGTCTATAAGGTCAAGGATGATTGTCATAATCTGCTCGGGAAGCTTTTCGCCGAAGGTGCCCGAAGCAAAGTTAGCAATTGTGATAAGTCTTGTTCTGTCCACGGGGTGCGGCGTTATGGTTGCCAGCATACCGGTTTTTGCAATTGCACGGAAGGTACCTGCACCCTCTCGCACAATGGCAAGCAGGAAATATGTAATAAACTTGGTCATATCTCTTGCGCCCTTGCCCTTAAAGAACACGGGAAGGAGCCAATAGAAGCATGTACCTAATGTACCGGGAATACCTAAACCAACAAGATACGGTTTAAATTTACCCCAACGGGTACGAGTCTTTTCAACAATTGCTGCTGTGAAAATATCGTTAATAACATCCCAGAAACCGTTGAAAACACTAACGATTGTCTGATAGTCAAGGTCGATTTGAAGAATACTTGTGATGAAACGATCGTTAAAAGAGTCGATATTGAAGCTCTGGCACATATCATAAACAACATACCAGATTGTTTCTTTCATACCAACGTATCTTCTGTTTTCATAGACATACTCTCTGGAAGCATCGTCTATTGCGGGCGTTTCAACAACATTGGTCTTTTCGTCTGCCAAAAAATACACCTCCGTAGGTTTTGTGACAAAGCACACTTTATCACGCTACTTATACCGAAAAGTATAACACAAGTAAAAGAATTTTTCAACTAATTATGCAATTTTGCTCATTGTAATAAATATCAAAATAACCCGAGGTTTGTTGTGCAAAATGACATATAAAAAATATTGGGGCGGGTCAAGACCCGCCCGCAAGCTGAAATAATCAGTTTGTTGAATGGAACGGCACAAGGCCATCCCATATATTATAAAATCTTACCAAGGAAGGATTTAAGCCTTTCGCTTTTGGGGTTATTGAAAATTTCCTCAGGAGTGCCATCCTCCTGAATGATTCCCTCATCCATAAATATAACGCGGGAAGCAACCTCTCTTGCGAATCCCATTTCGTGAGTAACAACAATCATAGTCATACCCTCAGCGGCAAGCTCCTTCATAACGTCAAGAACCTCGCCTACCATTTCAGGGTCAAGAGCAGAGGTGGGCTCATCAAAAAGCATAACCTCGGGCTCCATACAAAGAGCGCGAACAATTGCAACGCGTTGCTTCTGACCGCCTGAAAGCTGGCTGGGATAAGCATCTGCCCTATCCTTAAGACCAACTCTCTCAAGAAGCTCGAACGCCTTTTTCTCTGCATCCTCCTTATTCTTTTTGAGAATGGTAACAGGTGCACTTGTCATATTTTTAAGAACTGTCATATTAGGGAAAAGGTTAAAATGCTGGAAAACCATACCCATTTTCTGACGATGCTTGTTGATATTGGTTTTAGGCGCAGTGATATCTGTTCCGTTGAAAATGATTTCACCGTTTGTGGGAATTTCAAGAAGATTCAAGGAGCGTAAAAATGTGCTTTTACCGCTACCGGAAGGCCCGATAATTACAACAACCTCGCCCTTTTCTATCTCGCAGTTAACACCGTCGAGAGCTTTAACCTCGCCACCGTTATAGTGTTTTTTCAGGTCAGTTACCTTAATCAAAGCATTATCGCTCACTCTTACGCAGCCTCCTCTCCAATTTTCCTACAAGGGAGGAAAGAATCATAACCATTACAAGATAGATTATTGCCACAGTGAAAAGCGGAATGAAATATTCGAATGTTCTGCCTGCTACAATATTACCTGATTTTGTAAGATCAATAACGCCAACATAACCCGCAACAGAGGTCTCTTTTAAAAGAGCGATAAATTCATTACAAAGTGTGGGTAAAACCGCTTTAAACACCTGAGGAATGATTATGTAGCGCATTGTCTGGAAATAGTTGAAGCCAAGGCTTCTGCCTGCTTCAAACTGACCATGGTCAATGGACATAATTCCTGCTCGGAAAATTTCGGCAACATAAGCACCGGAGTTAATACCGAAAGCAAAAATTGCAACGGGAACACCATCGTCAGAGGAAACAAAAACAACGAAATAACAAATCATCAACTGAACAACAACGGGAGTACCGCGGATTACAGTTAAATAAACCTTTGAAATTCCGTTAAGAATTGAAAGAACAATATAGCCCACGCCACCATGGAGCTTCATTGATTCTCTGTTTTTATCAAAGGATGAACGAACCGCGGCAATAAGAACACCGATTATAATACCCACAACCAACGCGCCGGCGGTGATTTTCAAGGTATTAAGGAAGCCGTTAACAATAAGCTCCCAACGGGCATCGCCGAAAACGAAAATAAACTCATCAATCAGATTTTTTACCCATTCGATCAATCCCGAAACACCCCTTTCTGTCAAAAAACAAGGGCGGAGAAAATCCGCCCTCGTAATAGCTCAATAAGAATTATTCTGCAGGAATATATTTCTCGACAACTGCTTTTACAGAGCCATCGGCAATAAGCTCCTTAAGGGCACCGTCAACCTTATCTTTAAGCTCGGTATCCTCTTTTGCGAAGCAGATAGCGTAGTCTTCAACTGTGTACTCTGTATCGAGAACCTTAAGACCTTTATTAGCTGCAACATAAGACTTAGCAGGCTCGTTATCAATGATAACACAATCAACCTTGCCTGCAATAAGAGCCTGAACTGCTACTGCACCGTTGTCATAACGAGTGACAGCATCCTCGCCGTAGTCATCGGTTGCGTATATATCACCTGTTGTGGAAGTCTGAACACCGATTTTCTTACCTGCAAGGTCATCAATTGATTTGATATCGCTGTCTTCTGTAACGATAACTGCCTGAATACCTGTTGCATAAGATGTTGAGAAATTAACCTTTTCAAGTCTTTCCTCGTTAACAGTTAAACCTGCCATACCCATATCATACTTACCGCTCTGAACGCCGGGGATGATAGAGTCAAAAGCAACGTCTACGATTTCGAGCTCCATATCGAGCTTTTCTGCAATAAGAGCTGCAATTTCTGCATCTATACCTACAATTTTATCGCCCTCAACGTATTCATAGGGAGGGAATTCTGCATTTGTAGCCATAATAAGCTTTTCTTTTTCGCCACCGTTGCCGCCGCAAGCTGCGAAGCAAGCAATCATAGCAATTACAAGCACGATAGATGCAATTTTCATGAATTTTTTCATTTTTAAAACCTCACATAAAATATGATTTTCCGATAAAAGAATATTCCTTTACCGCCTGACGATTTGGATTATACACCCTATCCCTTGAAAAAGCAACTGTTTTTGAAAAATAATTCACTTTATACGGTTTTTTATGTATAAAATTGCGAATATGCATAATTTTTTCATTTTTTTCTTTATCTATATACAAAATTCAAAATTTAGTGTATAATAATTCCGATTTACGCAGTAAAAAATCGGAGGTTATTTAAGAATGAAAAGGCTTCTTTCCGTAACACTTTCAATTTTGCTTATAATAGCAAGCGTGCCCTTTGCTTTCGCTGCAGATTACAATGGCTTTGAATACACCGATAATGGTGATGGCACCTGCAAAATAAAAGCCATAAAATCTACATTGTGGTACGAAGAGGATATAGATATACCATCAGTTATCAAAACCGAAAGCGGTGATTTAACCGTTACGGAAATTGCCGCCCATGCATTTAAGCAAAGAACAAAATTAAGAACAATAACAATCCCCGAAACCGTTACAACCATCGGCGGCTACGCCTTTTATGGTTGCACAAGCCTCAATTCCGTTGTAGTAGGTGCAGGGATTAAATCAATAGGCATCCACGCCTTCAACGGCTGCAAGGCTTTAACAGGCATAAATTTAAAAAATACCGAGTATTTAGGGGATTATGCGTTTTATAAATGCACCGCTTTAACAGAAATCAACTGCGGAACCGCCCTCAAATCAATAGGAAAATATGCTTTGCGCTATTGCGAGATGCTGGATTTCATAAAATTTTCTCCCACCCTTGAGGCTATTGGTGATAATGCTTTTGAATATTGCATAGCGCTTACCTCTTTAAAGCTACCCGATTCTTTAAAAGCCCTGGGCTCTTACGCCTTCAAGGGTTGCGCCGCTTTGGAATCCCTGGATTTAGGCAACGGTGCCTACACAATCGGTGCCTGCGCTTTTCAGGATTGCCCTCTTATAGCAGAGGTAACAATCCCTCAAAGCATTATTTCAATAGGCACAAGAGCTTTTTCCTGCTACGATATTCAAACAAGCACATATTCAAACACAGCAAAAATCATCTGCAACCTGGGTAGCGCCGGGGTTGATTACAGCATAGCCAATGCCTGCCCCGTTTATATAATTGAGCTGGAAAGAGAAATCTCTGCCTTCGGAGATGTTGATGGTTCAGGAATCACCGACACCTCAGATGCAAGAAAAATTCTTCGCCTTGCCGCAAAAATCGAATATTCCGCCGATGAAGAGATGCTGCTTTTAGGCGACCTTAACCACAACGGCTTTTTTGATACTCAGGACGCTTCGCTTATTCTGAGAATTGCGGCTAAAATAGCCTAAGCTTTTTTAGCTGTAACGAATCCGTCAAACCCTGCTTTTTTAATTTTTTTAAGATAGCTTTCCGCGTTGGCTTTTGATTTGAATGCACCAACCTGAATCGTATATAACGTTTCGCCCTCGGGCGAAGCGTTATTTTCTTTTTGCGTTTTGTTATCATCCTCTGCATTTATTTTGTAATAATCGCAGATGCCCTTAGCAATTGCCTCGCCGATATTTTTTGCATTCTTAATTATAAAGTCAGAGCCCTCCTTTGTGTCATGGAATTCGCATTCGCAGTAGAGGGTTATACCCGTTGCAGAATTAACCTCATAAAAATCAGGCTTTTCTATAAGGCGCTCAGCGCTTTTGCCGGGTGTAAGAGGCGCTAATCTTTTAAGCACCGCCTGCCCCGCTTTTTTGCGTTCACCCTGCAGGTTGTAAAGCAAAATCTGCGTTCCGCCCGTAACATTATGCTTAGCTGTTGCATTAGTATGAATTGCCACATGCAAATCTGCCTTAAAGGCATTGCTTTCTTTAACCCTTTCGTACATATCGTCGTTATATGTACATTTCACATTAAAGCCTTTTTTCTTTAAAAATGCCGCGCAATATTTTGCTATTTTATGGCATTGCTCCCTTTCATTAGTTCCGCCCGTTGCGTAAACATTCCCCTTCTGGTTACTCGGCGAAATATAAATTCTCTTACTCATCAGCATTTACCTCCTCTTTTTTCCTTACATCGCAATCAGTGCAGTATGTCATTGCCCTGTCGCTGTCATATATACCCTCGGTAGTGGGGTCAACAAAAACCCCCATAAGCGCCAAAACATTAACAGCCATATCAAAAAGGCTCAGCACCTCATATTCCGAAACCGCAGGCATAATTTCAAATGCCGCTAAAATTTTATATACAAAGCTGATAACAAGCGTTACCAGGCTTATTACAAAGGCCTTATTCTGAAGCCTTGCTTTAATATTTATTTTCATATCAAACGCCCCTTTCAATATCATTGAGCCTATGGTTTATCACCTTAATCTGCTCCTCAACAACCGGCATCCTCGCGGCAAAGTTGTTATGGCTTCTTACCTCTCTGGTAAGCTCCTCCACCTTAACATCCGTAACTGCCTGAGCCGTTTCAATCTGAGAACGCAGCTTTTTATTTGCGGAATTATTTGAAATAATCACTCCAACAAGAGCCAGAACTCCCGTTATTATTGCTGAGATTATACCCTCCGTAATACCACCTCACTCTGCAGTTACAATTCACTTACCGCTGACAAGGCGGTTTTTAATTCCTCAAAGGCCTTATTTATATCTCTGTTATACTGCACATCAGCAACCACTCCGCTTTTGTCTGTAAAAATCCTCATCTCAGGCGAAACCGAAATAACTCCGCGAACCGTACCATCCGCTAAGGGCTTATATTCCCTGCAGTTATATTCCTCATAAGCAGTTGCGGAATTTCCCGTCTCAAGCTGAATTATCTCCTCACCATTAAAAGCACTGTTATCCTCACCCTTTCTGAAGCAGAGCATAACCTCACCTGTAACCGTGTTTGTAAAGGTATATTTCGGAATCGCTATGCTGTTAATAATCTTATACTCTCCGCCAACAACAACTCTTGCGACGCATAAGCCTGAATCCGCAACGGAAATAGTATAATTTCCTGCAGGCAAAACCTTTCTGTAAACTCTGTAATAGGGTGTATAAGAAGCTGCCTGAGATAAATTCCCTTGTGCATCTAAAAGAAAACCCTTTGCTAAGCTTTCTTTACATAACAGGTTTTTACCGCATCGGCTTACTGTAACGCTGCTGAAATCCTTAACGGTATCACTTGTAAGCTTTAATTGAACATTATGCAAAAGCGGGGAAGCATCTTTAATTTCAACCATTTCCCCGCTGCATTCTCCCACTAAAGCATTGCAGGAATTATCCTTTACATTCTGAATAATTTTTTCTGTATCGCAATTATATTCAAGGCTTATGCTTACATCGGGGTTGTCGCTCACTAAGGATATAGTAGGGTATAAGGATTCAACACCCTCAACCAGACCATCAGAATCGGCTTTAACAGAGCTGATTCCCTTATATGCTTCGTAGGATGTGGCATTTCCCCCAACCTCAATTTGAGGAATCAAAGTGCCGCTGACCGTTCTTCCCGCAGGAATAACAATGTAAGCTGCAGCTGCTGTATAATTCTTTACAGGGGTAAAGCTCACACTTTTTGTTGAGTTCAACGGTATAAATGCAACCTGCCCTTCGGTTGCAGAATAGATATATGCTGTAGCGGAACCGTCAAAAATAAAATCGCCCTTAACCGAAAAGGTGTAGGTAACGCCCTCTGTTAAACAAAGGCTGTGATTTGTGAAAAAGAAATTACTCTGGCTTTCCGAGGTACCGTTTAAAGCTACGCTGCCGTCACCATTATCTGTGTAGGTTATGCCTGACATAGTTTTAGTGGTCTCCTTATACGGATATGGTATTAAGTTTTTGCCATATCTACTGACTGTAACTGTTGATAAATCGGAAACTGTGTCGCTTGTAACTTTTACCTTGAGCTTATGTAAAGCGGGGGAAGAATCCTCAACCCTCACAGCACTACCCTCAGAGTAGCCCTTTACCGCATTAGCGCTTTCTCCTACCGCAGCAGCAATATCCTTTGTATAGCTTTCTTTAAGGGTTACTTTTACCTGCTCTGTCTCATCCTTAATGGATTGCTTGAATTCGCTATCCATTTCAGCCTTTATATCCTGACCGTAATCATAAACCGCCTTTGAATCTGAGAATTCCTTATTTGTACTCTCTGAAGAAACCTTATCAGAAAAATCCGGAAAGCTTTCCATTTTGCAAAAAGCCTTTACCGCATCATCGGTTTTTTCAAGAAGCATATTGCAGTATTCCTCATATCTGCTTATTTCAGGGGGCTCTTCCTCATTGAAGCTATCTGCAAATGAGCCTGCGCCAACGTAAAACATCGTGGGCTTCGGAGAATAAACCAGCTTCATCTCTTCACCGTTTTTTTCATAGGCATAAACGCCTAAAACAGCATTTCCTTTTTTCAAAGAGGGTATCAGGCATTTGCGGCTTTCGGAAACAGGAACGGGAATTCCGTTGAAAATCGCAGTAACCTGAAGACCGTTAAAGCTATCAGGTAGTATAAATTCGCATTCATTAACGCAATATTCGCCCTCATTTACAACCGCATTTTCTATAATAAAAACATTTTTCTCATCTACTTTGACCCTCATAAAATCCCCCTTCAACTATATTTATCATACATAGCCTTAAGATATTTTTCATAAGTGCCGTATTTCTTTTTAACTGCCGTATCCTTATCGTATTCATTCTCTGTAAGAATTCCTGCAACGCCTGTTCTTCTGTAAAAATCCCTGTAGGTTTTCGGATAAGTGATGTAGGTTTTTTCTGTTGATTTGCTTTTTGAATTTGAACTGCCCGAGCCCGATGAAGCCGCCTTCTGAACCGCCAGAGCATACTCTCTGTCGGCATTTTTCTGGTCGCGCTCAGCCTCCGCCTTTTTAAAGGCAAGCTCCTCTTCAAATTCCTGTCTGTCCAGAGAATCCTGATACAAATCAAAGCTATAATCCCTATCGCTTTCCCACGCCTCAACGGATTGAAGAAATCTTTCATATTCCGCATCGCTCATTGATGTAAGCTTATCTAAAAGATATTCGCCATCCTTGTAATAGCGTTCCAGCTGATTAAGATATTTTTCGTAATCGTCGCCATCAAGGGAGCGCAAAAGAGTAACATCCTCCAGAAGCTTATCCCCCTCGTAAGTGTATTCCTCAAATGCCCTGTCCCTTAAATCCAATGCAACATCATTCAAGCCGCTTAAATATTCATCATAAGCCTGCTGACCTGCAGAAAGAGCGTAAGAATTAAGGTATCCGCCGGTTAAAGAAGCGGCTTCGCCTACTGTGTCCTCCATAGCCTTTTTGCCGTTTTTCGTATATTGCTCCCTATACTGCTCATATAAGGGGTCCGCATTAAGATTGTACGAGAATTTTTCGCGGTTTAAAATATCGGTTAAAAGCCCTTCAATTTCATCGGAATATTTGCTGTTGTAATCATCGGGAGCGCCTTTTTCCCAATCCGCAAGCTTTTTTTCAGCATTCTTCACAGCTGTGCTTTGCTCATATTTCGGGCGGGTTTTCCAGGAAACCGGAGTTGTTTTTATATCTGAAGCTTTTGTTGTTGATGTTGCTTTTGAACTCCCTTTGGAAGAGCTCAATTTTCCCCACGTATTTTTGCCTACAATGCCATCAACGCTGAGACCGTTTTTCTTCTGGTAATCCCTGACTGCCGCTTGGGTTTTTGAACCGAATTGACCGTCAACATCCAGCTTATATCCGTTTTTATTAAGCTCCTTTTGCAGCTTTTTTACTTCGCTGCCCGAGGAACCGTATTGTAAAGTAGAATAGCTAATTATTATCACCCTTTCTTATTTATGTTTGATAATCGCTTATAAATGCCCCTGCAATATAAATATTTTCACCCTTCGCAACGGCGTGAGAGGTTCTGAAAAAAATTCCGCCATCCCCCGCCTTCACTCCGCATTTAAGAGAGCTGCTTATATCGTTTGCAATATAGATACTCAAGGGGGTAAAAAATGCCGGGGATTTATTCAAATAACCTATTGTGTAATTACTGCCTGCCGCCAAATCATTTGCCGCTCCGACCCGAAGCCTGAAAAGGCAAACATTAAGACAAGGAATTTATTTAGACGCAAAAACAAGCTTATCGGCAACCGCCTCGTTTAATGTTAACGAAATCTCTTCATTATAAAGGGAGCCAAGAACATTCAAATCCCAGCTCACCGTAAGCTCATTATCCCTTTCGGCATAGCAGCCAAACGCTGCACCCTTACCGCCTTTTTTTATGTTAAATGGTATATCCGAGCTGGAAAGGCTCCTTTCAATAGTCACGGCCTTTGTTATTAAGTCATTAACAGTAAATGCAATAACATAAGATGAGCCATAGTCTAAAGCATTTTTTAAAACTGCGCCCGAAGCTGAAACCGCTTCCTCTCCCGACCACAATGCGCTGTCGGTTTTTCTGTATTTAACAGTAAGAGAAGCAGTGTTTTTAGAATTCACGGAGCTGTAAATCAAATCATAATCAATATAAAGGCTTGTGCCGTTTATAAGAAAATTACCGTTTTCATCGCACCGATAAAGCTCATTTATATTAACGCTTGGTAATTCATAATCTCTGACGGAAATAACTGCAGATTTTTTTACGGAATACCCTCTCGAATCCTTAAGAGTAACGCTTACTGTTACATTACCGCTTTCGGTTAAATCAAAGGTTGCAGGTAAAGCAGTTTTTGAAGCAGAGCCTACCCTTGCGGTGTAAGAAGCAACTGCCGCGCCATACTTAAGAGAAACCCCCGAAACATTCAATGTTACCTGACTTTTACCTTTAACATATTCCGCTAAAGAAGATGGAACATTGTTATCAACCCGCGAAACAGATAAGCTGAATTCAGGTAAATACTCTGCTGTCTGGGGAATTGCAAGCTTCAGCTTATATGTTTTTAAGCCAATTTTATTTGCACCCTTATATGTATAAAGGTAAACCGTTATATATTGATATTTACTGCTTGTTACAAGCGCCGCCCAGCTTGAAGGCACGGTAACGGTTTTGGAGGCTTGCCCTGCGCTTAAGGAATAAGAGAGGCTCTCTCCCTTTAACAGCAAAACGATTTTATGAGTAAATGAGCTTGACGCCGATGAAACCGTAAACGAAACGCTATCCTCAGGGTTAATGCTCGTTTTGCTCATTGTAAGGGAGGATGCTCTCGGTATATCGGTTAAAGAAAATGTGCCTGAAGCGCTTCCGCCCGAAAGGCTTGTTCCGTCCATTGTAAACAAGCCGCTTATTTTTAAATCCAGGGAGCCGTCATCCTTATGAGCAACGTCACCCGTCCATGAAGCGAGGGTAACAGTTGCTCCGTTTCTTGTATCAATAGCAATATTGCTGCTCACCTTAACCGCACCACCCACGGTAAGCTTAACGGTGTTATCGCTTTCATTCAGGTTATAAGCTGAAGAAGCGTAACCATCGTTCCTTTTAAGGTAAAGCCTTATAGTTACGTTGCTTTTGTTGCTTTCTATGCTTTGGGAATTCTGGGTAGCCTTAATCCAGATATCGTATTTTGCTCCGGAAGAGCCTGTACAGCTACCATAAAAATTAACTGCCATCTGTCCACCTCACCTCCAAGCCCCTTTCTGTAATATCAAATGTAAAATAACCGT
>JAZUOA010000014.1:0-20233 GCA_045604445.1 Acutalibacteraceae bacterium | reverse complement strand
GGATGGCCTTGCTGATATTATGTACGGAGAGGTTATAGAGTTTGAATGCGGTGAACGGGGAATGGTGCTTGATATTCAGCCCGACAGAATCGGTTGCGTTATTTTTGGCGAATATGAAAACATCGAAAGCGGCAGCATGGTTCGAAGAATCGGAAGAATAGCATCTGTTCCTGTCGGCGAATCTGTGCTCGGCAGAGTTGTTGATGCGGTTGGAAATCCCGTTGACGGTAAAGGTCATCTTTATTTTGATGATAAAAGACCTATTGAATTTCCTTCGCCTGCAATTCTTGACAGAGCTCCCGTTGATGCTCCTCTTCATACCGGTATTAAGGCAATCGATTCACTTGTTCCGATCGGTAAAGGTCAGCGAGAGCTTATTATAGGCGATAGGCAGACAGGTAAAACTGCCATTGCGGTTGATGCTATTATTAATCAAAAGGGTAAAAACACAATTTGCGTTTATGTTGCAATAGGTCAAAAAGAGACCTCTGTGGCTGAAATAAAGACCCGCCTTGAGGCTTGCGGAGCTATGGATTATACTGTTATAGTTGCCGCTAATGCTTCGGGCTCTGCCGCAACGCAGTATATTGCCCCGTTTTCGGGTACAGCTATAGCAGAATATTTTATGTATGCCGGAAAGGATGTTCTTATCGTATATGATGACCTTTCTAAGCATGCCGTTGCTTACAGAGAGCTTTCTCTTCTTCTTCACCGTCCTTCGGGACGAGAGGCATATCCAGGTGATATATTCTATCTCCATTCGAGGCTTCTTGAGCGCTCCGCTCATTTGTCAGAGGAGCTTGGGGGCGGTTCAATTACCGCTTTGCCTATTATCGAAACTCTCGGAGGAGATATTTCTGCCTATATTCCGACGAACGTTATCTCTATAACTGATGGACAGATTTTCCTTGAGAGTGAGCTTTTTAACGAAGGCCAGCGTCCTGCAATCAATGTCGGACTTTCGGTTTCCCGAGTAGGCGGTGCTGCTCAGACAAAGCTTATGAAGCAAGTGTCCTCAAGTTTACGAATGAAGCTTGCTCAATACCGCGAGCTTGCGGATTTTACTCAGCTTGGTAGCGATATTGACGAGGCAACAAGAGAAACACTCAATTCAGGAGCACATCTTATGGAGGTGCTCAAGCAAGGTAGATATAACCCTATTGATGATTGGCAACAAGCGCTTTTGCTATTCGCTGTTTCAGAGGGCTTTGCAGATAATATACCATTGGATAATATGTCAGATTTTGAAAAGAAACTGTTCCTGCATTTTGAAGACAAATATTCCGATATCGTTGATGTTTTGAAAACGGGCTCGAGGGCGGATGAAACAACACTCGGTACAATAAGAAAAGCATTAACAGGATTTGTTGAGAGGTTTGATTATGCCTGATATCGAAATGCTGAATAAGCAACTCCGAGGAATAAGAACAACCCGGAAACTGACAAAAGCGATGAAAACTATTTCAACGGTTAAATTTTCAAAGCTGAAATCTGTTTACGGCGAATATTCGCCTTATGGTAAGGAATGTGCAAGGATTTTAAAAATGTACGGAGAGGAGCTTGGGAAAGCAATAAGCTCCGAGGTTAATGAAAATGCACCTCCGGCTTTTGTTGTAATGGCTTCTAATAGAGGCCTTTGCGGAAAATTTAATTCCGATGTTCTGAATTTTGCTAAAGATAAAATAGAAAAATACGACGAATTTTACCTCGTTGCCTGCTCTAAAAAGGCGGTTAATTTTTTTAATAATAAGGGTATCCCCATTAGTAAAGAAAGGGTTTTAAGCGATGTCCCGTCTTTTGAAGAAACGTCAGAGCTGCTTCAGGAAATAATCAACCTCAGGAATGAAGGCAGAATCTCGAAGGTGTATGTAATCTATTCAGAATATTGCAATATGGTAGAGCAAAGGCCTAGGCTGAAAGAATTGTTTTTTTCGGAAAACGCACAAGAGAACGGAAGTGTATTTTGTGTACCTGACAGAATCACCTTTGTTCAGGAAACGGCACAGACTGTTTTTCGTGCAGTTTTTTATGAGTTGGCGCTTGAAGCGGCGATGGGAGCTCAGGGCTCAACGCTTATGACAATGCGTTCCGCTTATGATACCGCAACGGAATACTGCGAACAGCTTGAAGCAGAAATTAACCGTATAAGGCAAAGTGTCGTGACGGCGGACGTTATTGAAACCTCAGCCGAGAGAAAAGAGTAAATTTACGGGAGGAAAAGCTAATGGCAAAAGGTTCTGTGGGAATGGTTCTTAGAATCACAGGCCCTGTTGTTGATATATTATTTGATCCGTTTAATATACCCGATATATTTCACGCTGTAAATATCGAGCATAACGGGGAAACCTATGTTCTTGTGGTTTCCCAGCATTTAGGTAACGGTGAGGTAAGATGTATTTCTATGCATCCCACCGACGGTATGTCAAGAGGCCTTACGGCTATTGACACCGGTGCCCCCATAAGCATCGGGGTAGGCGAGGAAACTCTTGGGAGAATGGTTAGCGTTGTGGGTAACCCTATTGATAAAAAAGAGCCAATTAACACTAAGGAAAAATGGCCTATACACCATCCTGCTCCCCGCTTTTCAGATATTGTTGCCGCCGATGAGGTTCTTGAAACAGGAATTAAGGTTGTCGACCTTATGGCACCGTATGTCAAAGGTGGGAAAATAGGTCTTTTCGGTGGAGCAGGTGTGGGGAAAACAGTTCTTATTATGGAACTTATAAGGAACATTGCCTTCGAGCATGACGGTTATTCTGTTTTTGCGGGTGTTGGAGAGCGCTCAAGAGAGGGTAATGATCTTTATAACGAAATGAAGCAATCAGGGGTCCTTGATAAAACCGCGCTCGTTTTCGGACAGATGAACGAAACGGCGGGTGCTCGCTTGAGAGTGCCTCTTGTCGGTCTTACTATGGCTGAATATTTCAGAGAAAACTCTCATAAGGATGCTCTTTTGTTTATTGATAACATTTTTCGTTTTACTCAGGCAGGTAGCGAGGTTTCTGCTCTTTTAGGAAGAATGCCTTCTGCCGTTGGCTATCAGCCGACTCTTGCCAGCGAAATGGGTAAATTGCAGGAACGAATTGTTTCAACGGGTAATGGCTCAATAACCTCTGTTCAAGCGGTTTATGTGCCTGCCGATGACCTTACGGACCCTGCACCTGCAACAACGTTTTCTCATCTTGATGCAACAACTGTTCTTTCAAGAAAAATCGTTGAGCTTGGTATTTATCCTGCAGTTGATCCGCTGGAATCATCTTCAAGAATGCTTACGCCCGATATTGTTGGAGAACGCCATTATAAAATAGCTAAAGAGGTTCAGAGAGTTCTTCAAAAATATCAGGAGCTTCAGGATATTATTGCGATTCTTGGTATGGAGGAGCTTTCCGATGAAGATAAGCTTTTGGTGAAAAGAGCCCGAAGAATTCAGCGGTTTTTCAGCCAACCCTTCCATGTTGCCGAAAGCTTTACCGGCTTAAAAGGTGCTTACGTTTCTCTGGAGGATACAATTTTCGGTATGGAAGAAATTCTGAGCGGTAAATGCGATGACATTCCCGAGCATTGCTTCCTTATGTGCGGAACAATTGAGGATGTTTATAAAAAGGCAAATAGAAGCAGGGTGTAATTATGAAGGATCTGATTTTGAAAGTTGTTACACCCGAAGGAGCGTTGACTCCCGTTGAATGCGACAGCGTTCATCTTACCGTTTGTGATAACCAAAAGGGTATTGGTGGCGGAAGCTACGGAATAAAAAAGGGCCATATTGAATCTCTTTTTTCTTTAGGAAAAGGTGAGATAAAGGCATTTTTAGATTCTCAAGCCGTCTTTTCAGCGAAATGCGGAAGCGGCTTTGCCAACGTTAAAGGAAATACGGTAACAGCAGTCGTTGAAGCGTGCGAAAAACTTTAATAAATGAAAACAAGCATCAAACGCATTTGTTTGATGCTTGTTTTTTTTGTGTTGAGTTAATCAATTTTGTTTATCGTTTTGCTCCGTTGGTTGGGGAGTATTATTGTTTTTCGGCATTGTGTGTTCAAATCCGACTTCTTGAGGGAGGTGCGTTTGATTTATTATGTCGATATCGTTGGATCGGTTATTTATAACAGGCGATTGGTAATACTGGTTCTGATACGGATTCTGGTATTGAGGCTGAGGCTCTGTGAATTCGTAATCGGGAATATCATAGGGAGCAATTTTCCCGTTTTCAATAGCCTCGAGGCGTATTTGTGAGAAAAATTCAACAAATGTTGCTTGCTTATAGGGGTTAACAAAAAAGATTCCCACGAGAGTACCTGAAAGAATGCTCAGAAAATCCCAACCTAAGAAGGAGAGCTCCAGTACCCAAATCTCCAGCTTGTGACCATCCATAACGGTTTTACTGAGACGGAAGGCATCTTCTTGGTTGATATCGGGGCGGACCGCAAGAATATAATCAACCGCCCAATATTCATAGCTTTTTATTATGCCGGGGATAACGAAAAGCAAAGACCAGAGAAAAATGGAAAGCTGTTTGAAAAATGTTACCTTTGCAATATTAAAAAAAGTTTTATCCTTGAGGTTTTCAAAAACCTCGTTTATTTCAGCACCCTGATTTTTTCTGAGCTTCAAAAAGAAACGGATACCGCCACATCTAAAAGAACTGAAAATAAGAATGCTCAAGAGAGATGCAACTATTACCGCAATAAAAACAAATGCAAATACCGCAATAACAATAGGGGTTGCGAGAAAATCGAAAAAATTATTGATTGAACCGTTTATTCCCACGTTATAGCCTTCATTGAAGCCTTGGTTAAATCCTTCGTTGAAATTTACGTTAAATTCTCCGGAGCCTCCTATGTTAAAGGGAAGAGAGCCTCCTGAGCCGCCTGCTAAAAGCATTAAAAATGTAACAATAACGCAGTACCAATATTTTTTGTAGAAAACCTTTTTTCCTTGTTCTTTTAATTGTTTTCTGTCCAAATTAATCCCTCCGAACAATTAAATTAAATAACCGCTATTCTGTAAACCTTGACCCCGTGAGGAGCAACCCTTGCTTTAATTATCTTATCCTCTGTAAAGGTTACCCCATCCCAAAGCTCTGTAATTTCAAAGCTTTTTGCAAAGGGTAAATCAACATAGGGTTCATTATGGAGTTTTTGAATAGTTATTTCCATTTCCTTTTCCTCTGTTGATTTATTGAGGAAGCAAACAGCCAATTCTTTATTCTCTAAAGGTTTAACGAGGATATCAGTTAAGCCGTTTGTGAAAATGCGCTTTGCTTGTAAACCGCGTTTGTCTTGGTCGATAGCAATAAGTTCTTTATTTTTGAGAATGTTGAGAATTTTATTATCTTCGTCAACGGAGCCATCAGAGTTTATGAATTTTCTTACATCGTTGCCAAGTATGAGCGGGGCTGCCATCATACACCAAAGTGAAAAATGGGTTTTATTTTCTTCCATTGTAAGTTCACCTACGCCAACTTCAAGCATATCCGGATCGTTCCAATTTCCGATGCCGGCGTATTTATAAAGGCGAACATTAAACTCATATATAAGAATCATAGAAGTCCAATTCGCCATGATATCGTGAGTAGTGCGCCAAAGGTTACCTGCCTTTTTGCCCCATTTCCACGGTTGGTTCATTCCCCATTCGCAAATGGAATAGCATATAGGCTTCTCTTTAGTGTTGTTTTTCTCTGCGAATTCCTTTGTTGCTCGTTTTAATTCGTATCCCATATTTGTATATTGGCGCTGAGCAGAATCCATTCTTGAAGCAACAGGATTATAAAATTTCAAGGTATTAACACCTTTTTTTAAGTTAATAATTATTTGCAATCTTCCGTCAGGGGTAAAGCTCTTGGATTTTGGGAAACGGCAATCGTATTCTTTTTCCCCGTTTACTTGGCAAACAAGGAATTTTCTGATATTACCTCCCTTTCGGAAAACTATCGTAAGCGTATATTCGCCATCCTCAGGTATATCAATAGTGTCAAATAAAAGCTCGCCTAATCCGCCGCAAAGGTTATTAACAATGTAACCGCCTTCAACTTTTTTATCCTCAACAATTTTTGCCCCTTTTGAAACTGTGCCGTGTTCAGCCATTATTTCAATGAAATCATTTTCACCCGGCTTACCGATGCAAATTTTTATAAGAGCAGGTGCAATTGTAGGAATCGATTCATTGTGGCAGAAATCATATTTGAAATATTCAACACCCCATTCAGCCAGGGTATCGGCATCAACGACTTCGTTATAAAGGCTTGCGGGCAAATCTTCGCATGTTAAAGTTCCGTTGGATGTATAAAGACCTACTTTGAATCCTAAAGCGTTTATATCGTTAATAAGAGGCTTCATTCCTCTGGGAAATCTTGTTAAATCTCCTTGAAGCTTGCCGTCTTCTGTTCGCATTGAGCTTTGCCAGCAATCATCTAAATTAACATATTTGTAGCCTGCATCAAGAAGCCCTGTTTTTTTCATTGCAACAGCAATATCTTTAATAAGGTTTTCATCAATAGTGTTTCTGAAGGTGTTCCAACTGCTCCAACCCATAGGGGGAGTGAGAGCAACACCGTTTTTATAATCTTCGCCTTCGGCAATATGCACCTTTGTGCCTGCAATTATTTTTTTTGCAACGCAAATAGGGCAAACGTTGGTATTTTTTAATTTATTACCCAGCGCAACACCTGCGCCGGCACCTATTAAAATCGAAGCAGTTTTTTTGAAATTCATATATTTCACCCTTTTAAAATTACTTTTTGATTTTTTTTAGAAAAGCAGTAATTCCGGCGATGCCTGCAACACCGGCAGCGGCAGGCAATATTTTATGCAAAGCCATACTTTGTCGGTCGGTTATGCGTTTTTCTATGGGCCCTAAAGATGTGCTTTCGAGGCCGAGCTCTTTAAAATGATAAACCTTAGATTTAAGAACCCAAGGGTTGCTTTCTTCAACTGTAGTTATCCTGACAAGAGAACGGCAACCATCTGTATAGCAACAAAAACCACTTGTTTTATTTTGTCCCAGCATAATTCCGTCAACATAACCGGTGAAATCATTAAGATGGTCGTGGCCGAAAAATGCGCCTATTATATCTCCGGTTTTTTTCCAACTTGCAAACTGACCGTGGTTAACACAAGGAGAACAAGGGCCTTCACCTAAATATCCATCTACACCATCTTTTAAAACATATCTTTTATCCTTGAATGTATGGTGCCCTTCAACTGAGAGAGGGATTTCATAAGGCTTTGCTTCCCTTAAAAGCTCATATTCTTCATAAACAGGAATATGTTGAAATAATATTGCAGGAATGGTTTTTCCATTGTGCTCTTCTTTTATTTTAGCTGCTTTGTTTTCGTACCATTCAATTTGGTCTTCATGAACCCAATCGTATATTGAATTTTCAGTGTCTTCACAACAATTATTGGAATCTATGAACCAAAGGTTTAATACATCTTCAGTGCCTTCTGTGTTTTTTACAAGAATATTGCAATTGAAATTACCGCGCGGAGCAGAGGGGTCATTGATTCCGATGCAGTTTTCAATTTCTTCATAGGCTTTAACGATTTGCTCTTCCTGACCTTGGTCATGCTCGTGGTTTCCTAAGACATAGCAAAAGGGAATCCCGGAATCTATTATCGGGCTTAAAACCTCTTTGAGAGCTTTTTTATAATCTGCAAAACCTTCTGAATCATCTCTTTGATTAAGAGTGTCGCCTAAAAGGACAATTAAATCAGGTTTGAATGCAAGAATTCCCATTTTTACAAGATTATGCATATCCTCGCGCTTTTTTCTTTTTTCGCGAGTGTCAATGTAGAGGTTTTCGTGTAAATCCCCTAAAGACATTATTGTGAATTTACCATTGTTAAATTTCAGTTCTTTGTTCATCGAAATCTCCTGAATTAAAAAACCGCCCGTTGAAAACAACGAACGGTTACTTTTTTATTATTCGGCAGTAGCTTCTGCCTCTTCAGCGGGTGCTTCTTCTACATCAGAAGCAACAGTTGCGTTGTAAGCTTCTGCAAGCTTGTTGATGTATTTTATTTTATAAACGCTGCTAACGAATGGGAGAACGCGCCAAATAGCAACGAACATACCACCATGCTTAAGAGAAACATTGTAATCAGCTGCTTTTTGGAACATTCTTTCAACCATTTGATAGTTCCAAACAAATGCATAAATGAAAAGGCTGAAGAAATCAAGTATGAATACAAGAAGGTAGTTAGCACTTTCTTTATCGTCACCTTCGCAGATTTTGTTTACATCCTCTGTCCATTTGTGCCAGAAAAAGATGCCGTAAATACCGAGAGTGATAATGTTAAGAAAAATGTATTTAGCTATTTTTCTATTTTTAATCATATGAATGCCTCCAATAAATTTAATGGTTTAATTACCTTATAGTAAATAATACTATAATAAACCTCGAATGTCAATAACCATTTGTTTAGAATACAAAAAATCACGGTTGAAAAACC
Organism: Acutalibacteraceae bacterium; assembly: GCA_045604445.1. Lineage (GTDB taxonomy): Bacteria > Bacillota > Clostridia > Oscillospirales > Acutalibacteraceae > DTU089. The sequence continues at coordinate 11,786 of JAZUOA010000014.1, read as the reverse complement.
GTGATTTTCGTAATCAGTTATTGAAAAGTGAAAGCTCGTTTTCTTTCTGTTCTTGGTTATATTTTTCGATTCTGGCTTTAATTTTATCAGCGGGGTTGAGGAGGCTGCTTACTGAACAATCGTGGTTAAGAGTGTCAATAATCAATGAGCAATATTTGCTCATATCTACCTCAAAATACCAGGGTCTTTCAAGGAGCTCAGGAGTTCTGTAAACAAGATTAGTTGTGAAAACGCCGTTGATTATATTTGCTTCATAAGCTTTATCAAACTCTTGAAGACCATTACAGAAAAGACCAAAGCTTGTGCAAACGAAAATTCTGTTGGCTTTGAGTTCTTTGAGCTTTGTTGCAACCTCAATCATTGAATCACCGGAAGAAATCATATCGTCAATAATGAGGCAGTCCTTACCTTCAACATCGTCACCGAGGAATTCGTGGGCAAGAATGGGGTTTCTGCCATTAACTACAACGGAATAATCGCGGCGTTTGTAGAACATTCCCAAGTCAATTCCAAGAACAGTTGAATAATAAATACAACGGCTCATACCGCCTTCATCGGGGGATATAACCATAAGGTTATCGTGGTCGATTTTTAAATCTTTGAAGTTTTTAGTGAGGGCTTTGATCATCTGGTATGTAGGAGCGACGTTTTCAAAGCCTTTAAGGGGAATAGCATTCTGCACTCTGGGATCGTGAGCGTCAAATGTGATAACATTTTCAACACCCATATCCAAGCAAAGCTCCTGTAAAGCTATTGCACAGTCAAGAGATTCGCGCCTCGAACGTTTATGCTGCCTGCCTTCGTAGAGCATGGGCATAATAACGTTTATTCTTCTTGCTTTACCTTCAACTGCGGAAATTGCTCTTTTAAGGTTAGCATAATGCTCATCAGGTGAGTAGTGGTTTTCATAGCCGTACATATCATATGTAATGCCGTGATTGAAGCAATCGCAAATGATAAAAATATCATAGCCTCGTATAGTTTCATGAAGAACGCATTTACCTTCACCTGAACCGAATCTTGTGAAATCAGCATCGATTATAAATGTGTTTCTTTGATAACCATAGAAAGCAATTGTGTCCTTATGCTCGCTTTCTCTTTCATCTCTCCAGTTAGTGAGATAATTATCGATTTTTTGTGCGAGCTCCTCGCAACCGGGTGTAGCAATAATCCCTAAAGGACCAACAGGGATTGTGTTGGGTATTCCGAATGCATCTGCCATTGCTTTAACCTCCGAATAATTTATTTACCTATTTATTGTACTAATTATTTAAACTCTTTTCAAGTGAATTCGACAAAATGTAAGATTAGAATTTATATGGATATATTTGTCGGATTTTGTGAAATGTTACAAAAATATAAAGGAAAGCAGTTCCTGAGAGGAACTACTTTGAAAATTATAATGTAAAATCCTCTTTTGAAAAGTCGTTATCAAAACTTATTATTTTAGGTTCTCTTTTAAGAGGGTCGTATTTAAATTTCTTGCATTTGGAAAAGGGTTGCATAATACCGCCAATTTTACGACAAAGCACGGATTTTCCGTTTTCTGTTACACAACCGTATTCGCATAAAGAACATTGAGGCTCGATATCCTTGTTGAAAATTTTAAGCGCCATAAATACTCATCCTTTCCATTGGATTTTAGCATATTTTTCGGTGGTTATCAACCTCTAAAATCAAAACTACACACATTGTTATTAAAATTATTGTTGCAAAAACATTATGGTATAGGTAAATGGTTGCGTTTGAGGTTGTTAAAGTTGCGGATGTATAAATGCTTTGTGGGAAAATTTTTAAAAGCAAGCTGCAATAGAGGGCGGAAAAAGCAGCGTTTATAAGTCTCGAGCAAATAAGTCTTTTAATTTGTACATTGCAATTGTTGGCGTATACACATATCTGGCATATAACAGCAAAGCCACCAAAGCCTAAAAGAGCGGCAATACAAGTTAAAGAAAAACCTTTTTCTGCAAGAGTTTTACAGCCCAGGGTTACCTCGGAAATTGCTTTTAAAAATAAAACAGAATTTTTGTTTTGAATCAGGCACTCAAACGCGGCATCCAAAGCGCAGAATGTTAAAACCCAACCGCAAATGCCTAATATAGCATGGCTGCCTTTGGCTACGGCATTTACAAGCTTTTCGGCTTGCGGAACGATATGAAACTCATTTTTTGTTTGGTTGATTTTGCCGTCGCTTAAAAATCTGCATAATATACCAAGAGTTAAAGAAGATAAAACACAGGACAAATAAAGGATTATGCCTGCCTTGGTGCATCCCAGCATAAACGTTCCCACGGCGGTAATAGTGAAAGAGGGAGAAGGGTTTATACACCAATAGAAGAGCCGCTCTGTTTCATTTCCGGTTAGTGTTTTTTTACTATGTAATTCGGAAATAACAAGTGCACCAATAGGGTATCCCCCTAATAGACCTAATAAAAAAGGTAAAAGGCAATGCTGTGAGCTTTTGAATAATATATTGCATATTTTTTCTCTTAAACCCTTATTATTCGGTTGAAAATTGAAGTTTAAAATATAAGAGGAGAGCACCATAAAAGGGAAAAGAGAAGGGATAAGTTGGTTTAATAAAACAGATATACCGTTTTTGATGCCATTTCCTATTTCTTCTGCAAAGAAGATAAAAGAAAAGCATAAGGTTACAGTTATTATTGAGAAAGGAATCGTTATAAGAAAGAATCGTTTTTTTATTTTAATCATTAGTATCACACCCTAAGATATTTTATGTTTAAGCCACATAATATATAATCAGGAGTTGATTTAAATGAATATAAATCCGTTTAAGAATATTTCAGACGAGGTTAAAAGCTCTTGCATTGAAATGAGCGCAAATAAAAGAATGGTTATTACAGATTGCAAATATGTTGCCGACTATTCCAAAGAGTTTATTGTTTTAAATATAGGCTCTCTAAATGTTAAGGTCAGGGGGGCGGAGCTTATTCTTACAGGCTTTTCTTACGGAGAAACCTGCATAGAAGGTGAAATTATTTCAGTTGAATTTGAAAATGTTTGAGGTGAGCGGGCTTGCTACGGTTTTTCAGGTATCTTAAAGGGTACATACATTTTTGCGCAGAGGGTGGCTTTTCAGAAAGATTTTTGAATCTTTGCCAAATTAATGGCGTTAGTCTTTGGCAAGTGGAAAATGACGGTGTAAAGGTTTCGGCTTTTACATCATCAAATCAACATGAATTATTAAATGAAATAGCAGGAAAATCAGGAATGGAAATAATAGTTGATAAAGAAAAAGGCGTAAGAACCCTGATAAATCAACATAAATGGCGCGTGGGTGTTTTGATTGGATTGTGTGTGATAATCTTATTTTTTTCATATATGTCTAAGTTTATTTGGGAGGTTGAAATTGTAGGAGAAAGCGGTGTAAATGTAGAAAGCTTTACACAAGAACTGGAACGATACGGCATAAAAAAGGGGGTTAAAAAGTCATCAATCGATTTGGTTGAGGTTGAACGTAGGCTAAAATCTGATTACGACAATTTTTCGTGGGTGAATGTAAATATTTTCGGAAGTAAGCTTCAGGTGAAAATAATGCTTGCAGAGGTGCCAAGCGGTAATTTGAACCATGAAACGCCGGTTAATATTGTTGCAAGAAAAAACGGAAAGGTTGTTCTTGTGAGTGGTTATTATGGTGAAAATGTTGTTAAGGAGGGGGAATATGTTGCAGAAGGTAGTTTGCTGATTTCCGGGATAAGTGCTTATTCTGACGGAAGCGAGCATAAATTTCATGCAAAAGGAAAGGTTTTGGCAGAAACTCAAACGCTTATAAAAACAGAGCAAGCATTAACATTCGGAAATTACATAAAAAACAATGAAAGCAGATACCACATTTGTTTTTTTAATTTTGAGCTCCCTTTGGGTTTTAAAAAAAGTGAAAAACATTTTAGTGAAAGTTATATTTATCTGGAAAGCAAAAATGGCAAGTTGCCAATAGGAATAAAAAGAGAGGATTCTTTCGGAGTTATTCAAAGCGCAGTATGTATAACACAAAAAGAGGGAGAGATGTTTTCCTTGCTTGATTATGTTAAGGAAAAGCGCGAACAATTCGATGATGCAGATTTTAAAAATATTGAATTTACCGTAAAAGGGAATACAGAAAAAATTACTCTTTTATCCCGGGTTGAATGCATTGAAGATATAGCAGTGGAAAAAACGGCGGAAATTGAAGAAACAGGAGAAAAAAGCGAAGAAAACTGATACCTTTTCACAAAATATTTATGAAATTTTAGTAGACATTCACAGAATTTGTGTTATACTAGATAGTAGATATTTATATAAAGAGGGTAATTAAGTCGGAACAGATAATAAATGTTGACAGAATGGAGCAGGCGGTAAGCCTGTTTGGTAGCTTTGATGAGAATATTCTGCTTATAGAGAAATCCTTTGGAGTTGATGTAATAAGCCGAGGTTCTGATATTAAAGTTAGTGGTGAGCCCGAGAATGTTTCTAAAGCTACAAAAGCTATCAACGGGCTTTTAATGCTTCTTAACAGAGGCGAAAATCTGAATGAACAAAATGTTAGGTATGTTATATCCCTTGTTGATGATGGCAACGAAGATAAAATAACTTCAATGTCGGGTGATTGTATTTGTATAACAAGCAAGGGTAAGCCTGTTAAACCCAAAACACTCGGTCAGAAAAAATATGTTGAATCTATAAAAAATAACACAATAGTTATCGGTGTGGGTCCTGCAGGAACAGGTAAAACCTATTTAGCTGTTGCAATGGCTGTTAATGCTTTCAGAGCGAAAGAGGTTAACCGGATTATACTGACTCGTCCCGCAGTTGAAGCCGGGGAGAAATTAGGTTTTTTGCCCGGTGATTTACAAAGCAAGGTGGATCCTTATCTTCGCCCTCTTTACGATGCTTTGTTTGATATGCTTGGTGCAGAAAACTTCAATAAATACCTTGAAAGGGGAAATATTGAGGTTGCCCCTCTTGCATATATGCGAGGAAGGACTCTCGATGATAGCTTCATTATTCTTGATGAAGCTCAGAATACAACCCCCGAACAAATGAAAATGTTCCTAACCCGAATGGGATTTAATTCAAAGGTGGTTGTTACGGGCGATATTACTCAGATAGACTTGCCTGACGGAAAAAGAAGCGGTCTTGTTGAGGTTACAAGAATATTAAAAAATATGGAGCAAATTGAAATTGTTCACTTTTCGGGTAAGGATGTTGTAAGGCATAAATTGGTTCAGGATATCATACGTGCTTATGAAAAATATGAGGAGGCAAAGAAGAGAAATGAAAGAAAAAATTAAAGTTATTATTACAAACGATCAAAAAGTAGTGAAAATCCCTACAGGTGTAAGGTTGCTTGTAAGGCGTTGTTGCAATGCAGTGCTTACTTTTGAAGGCTTTTCCGAGCCTGCCGAAATAAGTGTTACTTTTGTTGATGATGAACGAATTCGTGAGCTTAACAATATGCATCGCAATATTGATAGCAGCACGGATGTTCTTTCCTTCCCTTTGGGCGAAAATGGTGTTTATGATAAGAATTTAGAAACAGGAGCTTGCCTTTTAGGTGATATAGTTATTTCTGTTCCTACGGCGGTTCGCCAGGCAGACACCTATGGTCATTCGTTGCAACGAGAAATCGGCTTTTTAACGGTTCATTCAATGCTTCATCTTTTAGGTTATGACCATGTTAACGGAGGTATTGAAGCGGTTAGAATGAGAGAAAAAGAGGAGCATGTGCTTACAGAATTAGGTCTAAAACGCAACGAGTCTTATTATATGGATTCCGAGGAGGAATAAAAAATGAAGGACGTTGAAGGCCTTTTTAAAAGTTTTCTTTATGCTTTCAAGGGCTTGTGGTGGATGTTAACCCATGAGCGTAATTTCAGAATACATATAACGTGTTTGATTTATATGTTTTATTATCTTCTGAGGTATGATTTTTTTGTAGTTTCAAAAACGGAGTTTGCTGTTCTCTTGCTGGCAGCGGCTCTTGTTATAGGCGGAGAAATGTTAAATACCGGTATTGAAAAGGCAGATGATTCCGTTTCAAAGGAGAAGCGAGAAACGATTGCGGTTTCAAAGGATGTTGCGGCAGGTGCGGTTCTTGTTTTCGCAGTGTTTGCCGTATTGTGCGGAGTTTCGATATTGTGGCAACCTGAAGCATTTCAGATGTTGTTTTCGCACTATATGGACAAGCCTATATATATTTTATGGTTCGTTTTAAGTGTGGTTGCTTTTAATTTGTTTATTTTTAAGTTTGATTTCAGAAAAAAGGATAAGAAATAATGTTACAAAGAAAAACGGCTTTTATTGCAATAGTGGGAAGACCTAATGTTGGTAAGTCTTCAATTCTTAACAGGTTATTGGGGCAAAAGGTTGCGATTGTTTCTGCAAAGCCTCAAACAACAAGAACAAAAATTATGGGTGTTTTAACCGAGGGTGAAACTCAGCTTGTTTTTACTGACACACCTGGCTTCCATAAGCCCAAAACAAAACTTGGCGAAAAAATGATAAAAGCCGTTGATGATAGCATCGGTGGTGTGGATAGTTGCCTTTTTGTTACTGAAAGTTCGGGAGAGATAAGGCAGGCAGAGCTTGATTTATTAGAAAAGCTTAAGGCTGAAAAAATACCGGTAGTTCTCGCTATAAATAAGATAGATATGCTCAATGACAAGCAACTTCTTATGAGCCGAATTATAGAGTTAACGAAAATAATGGAATTTCAAGCAGTTGTGCCTGTTAGTGCTCGTGATGGGGACGGCATGGATGCGCTGAAAGCTGAGTTATTTGATCTTGCGGCTGAATCGGAATTTTTCTTCCCTGAGGATACTTTAACCGATCAACCTGAAAGAGTACTTGCTGCGGAGATGATAAGAGAAAAACTGCTTCATAAGCTGAACGATGAAATACCTCATGGAATTGCAATTTCAGTTGAAAAAATGCGAGAGCGAGAGGATAAACCGATACTTGATATTGAGGCGGTAATCTACTGCGAAAGAGAAAGCCACAAAGGCATTGTAATCGGGAAAAAAGGTGCGATGCTTAAAGAGGTTTCAACTAATGCACGCCATGAGCTTGAAAGGTTTTTTGATTGTAAGGTTAATTTACAATGTTGGGTAAAGGTTAAAGAGGATTGGCGGAATCGAGAAGGCTTAATCCATAATTTCGGATTGGATTGATTTTACAGTTTTAAAGAAAACTTCGTTGAATAAAATATAAATAAGATATTCAACGGAGTGATTATATGAACGAACAGGAACTTTGGCAGAAATTCTTAGAGGGCGGTAAGGTTGCCGATTACCTTGAATACAAAAATTCAGTTAATATGCAAAACAAAACGGAGTTGGAAAATAGTGGAGAAAATAACCGCACCGGGATTAGTTATAAGGGAACAGAGTATCGGTGAATCTGATAGGCTTATAACTGTGCTTACTGCAAAGCACGGTCTTGTTCGTGCTTTTTCCCGAGGCTCGAAAACCACCAAAAGCAAGAAACTTGCAGCAACTGCCTTGCTTTCCTATTCTGATTTTACTTTTTCAAAGAAAAAAGATGCTTTTTCAGTTGAAGAAGCTTTAATAAAAGAAGTTTTTTTTGAGCTTCGTAACGATATAGAAAAAATGGCACTTGCCCAGTATTTTTGCGAGCTTTCCTATGAGTTTTGTGAAGAAGATTATGAGTCGGAGGAGGTTCTCCGGCTTTTTCTTAATTCTCTTTGGCTTTTGAAGGATGGTAAAAAATCACCTGATTTTATAAAAGCTGTAACAGAGCTGAGGTTAATGGCATTGAGTGGTTATATGCCATCTGTAATAGGTTGCGAGGCCTGTGGCGAATATGAAACCCCTAAGATGCATTTTAATCTTGAAAGCGGAAAGCTTTATTGCGATAACTGTGTGGCTGAGCCGGGGAGCGTTACTCTTAATATTTCAGTTGTGACAGCTATCAGATACGTTTGCCTTTCAGAGCTTTCAAAAATATTTTCGTTTACTTTAAAGGATGAATCGTTAAGCGCTTTTTGCGCTGTTTGCGAGAATTATCTTTTAGGAAGAACCCAGAGAAAATTTAAAACTCTTGATTTTTACAACAGTATTACATAGAGGAAAATGCTATGAGTGAAATAAACAGACATTTAAAAGCCCTTGAATATGACAAGGTATTAGAATTGCTTGCCAAACGAGCATGTAATGATGATGCGCGGCAGGCTATATATGATTTGCGTCCGGAAACGAGCGAAAAATTGGCTCAAAACCTACTTAATATGACAGAAGACGCCTATTTGATGCTTGCAAAATATGGCGGACCTTCATTTGGTGGCCTGAAAAATGTGAATAATTCTCTTGCGAGGGCTGCTGCAGGCGGAGTGCTTTCTATGAAAGAGCTCCTTGATATTGGTTCAACAGTAAGAGCAGTAAGAGGTATATGCGAATGGCGCGGTAATTCAGGCCAGGAGCAAAGAGGAATTGATTTGTATTTCGGGTCTTTAATGCCCAATAAATATCTTGAAGAAAAGATTTTTTCTGCAATTCTTTCGGAAGACGAAATGAGTGATAATGCCTCTGCGGAGCTTTCCTCAATTCGCAGGCAAATAAAGAATAAGGAAAACAGCGTAAGAGACCAGCTGGAGAAGCTTATTCGCTCCCAAAGCTTAAAAACTGTTTTACAAGATGCAATTATAACCCAGCGTAACGGCAGATATGTTGTGCCTGTTAAAAGCGAACACAGAGGTTCTGTTTCGGGGCTTGTTCACGATACCTCTTCAACGGGTGCAACTGTGTTTATTGAGCCTGCAGGTGTTGTTCAGGCTAATAATGATATTCGCGTTTTGCGCGGTCAGGAAGCAAGGGAAATTGAACGAATATTATACGAGCTATCTGTTGATGCGGGCGGTTTTCTCGAGGAAATTAAGGGTAGTTATGAATGTGCTGTGGAAATAAATGTTATTTTCTGCAAGGCACATCTTGCATATGATATGAAGGCGAGCGTGCCTATTCTTAACGGCAATGGTATAACTGATTTAAAAAAGGCAAGGCATCCGTTGATTGATGCGAGAAAAGTTGTTGCAACTGATATACGTTTGGGTTCTGATTTTGATACATTGGTTATAACAGGTCCTAACACAGGTGGAAAAACAGTCGCTATTAAAACAATAGGTCTTTTATCAGCAATGGGAGCCAGCGGTTTAATGATTCCTGCCGCAGACGAAAGCAAAATAAGCGTGTATAACAATATTCTTGTAGATATTGGCGATGAACAGAGTATAGAGCAGTCTCTTTCCACCTTTTCTTCGCATATGGTAAATATTGTTAACATTCTCAAAGAGGCTGATGAAAAATCACTTGTTCTTATAGATGAATTAGGTGCAGGTACTGACCCTGTCGAAGGTGCCGCACTTGCTATGGCTATTCTTGAGCAACTTCACGCCCAAGGAGCAAAAATAGCTGCTACAACTCACTATGCAGAGCTAAAAGCTTATGCTTTGGAAACTTCACGAGTTGAAAACGGCTCTTGTGAATTTGATGTTAACAGCTTGAAGCCTACCTACAGGCTTCTTATAGGTATACCAGGAAGGTCAAATGCTTTTGCAATATCCGAAAGGTTGGGTATTGATAAATGTATAATCGAGCGTGCTACTGAGCTTGTTTCTTCTGAAAATATCCGTTTCGAAGATGTGGTGGACAGCCTTGAAAAGAGCCGTCTTGAAATGGAGGCAGAGCGCTCCCGTGCAAGTCAGGTAACTGAAGCTGCAAAGGCAGACCGAGAAAAAGCCGCTTCCGTTCTGAAGGAAGCAGAGCAAAAGCGAGAAAAAGAAATCGAAAATGCAAGAGGCGAGGCTCTCAGAATTGTTGAACATGCAAGGCGAGAAGCAAATGCTCTTCTGAATGAGGTTGAAAAACTTAAAAAGGAAGCCAAGAAAACTCAGAATGTAGCAGACCTTGCAAGAAAGGCAAAAAGTGCAGTTAATTCACACTTGAATTCTATAAACAGCGCGGTAAATCCCGTGTTTGATTCAATAGATGATGACGATGATTACACACTTCCCCGTGAGCTTCAGGTAGGCGATACTGTTTTCTGTAAAACAATAGGTAAAAACGCCACTGTTTCTGCGTTGAAGGATAAGAAGGGGAATGTGGAAATTGCCGCAGGTATGCTGAAAATGAGGGTTAAAGAGGATGCTTTGCGCCTTATAGATAAGCCTAAAAAAGAAGAACCAAAGAAAAAAGCCTTCACCGGCAGAGTTGCAGGTGAAAGCCGTTCATCGATGCAGGTTTCTAACCGTTGTGATTTGCGCGGACTTATGGTAGACGAAGCAATCCTTGTGCTTGATCGTTTTCTTGATGATTTGCTTCTTTCAGGGCTTACCGAGTGCACAATTATTCATGGTAAAGGTACAGGCGCTCTGAGAGCAGGTATCACACAATACCTGAAATCTGACCCGAGAATCCGAACCTTCCGATTGGGAACTTTTGGTGAAGGTGAAAATGGAGTTACGATAGCTGAAATAAAATAATTGTAAAATAACGGTCTGCAAAGCTGTTTGTATGCTTTGCAGACCGTTTCGGTTTTATTTTATTGTGAATTCAAGATTTGAAAAATCTAACTTTTTCAAATCATTTTTCTTCATTGTGAAATACGCCATTTTTTCAGTATCTGCAAGGAAGGAGGGCATATTGTCATCAAGTGGGTCGTATTGAAGAAGAGTTATATTTTCTCCGTATTCAACTAATATTCTGGTGCCGTCTGCGCTTTCTTCTGTTTCGAAATAATCAATTGAATATTCGGCTTCCGTATCACCCAAAAAGTCGAAGCCTGCATTGAAATCGTCAATAAGTGTGTCAGGTTCAGCAGGAGAATATCTTACATTCGGTATAAATCTGCCATCTTCAAATGTCAGAAAGAAATAAATGAAGCCCACCTGTGGTAATAAACCGCTTCTATCATATTTTTTGAATTCTGAAAGCTTTAATTGGCAGAAGAAAAAATCCTCATCATTAATAGTGCCGTCTGAGAGCCATTCTTCAGGCATGGTAGGTGAGCCAAAGAATTTGCTTGTGCCGGGGTCGTATTCGCCGTGTGCTTTTTCAACTGTTATACCAATCATTGTGCCACTCCTAAATATTCTTCTAAAACAAGACCGCTTGATTTAAGTGCCTTTGCAGTTTCAACACCCACATAGCGCCAATGCCACGGCTCGTAAATTACCTTTGTGATATCCTGCTTGTCCTTAGGGTAACGCATAATAAAGCCATAGTCCTGAGCGTTTTCCTGAAGCCATTTGAATTCTTCTGTGTCTTCAAACCATTCATCCACGCACACTATATCCATAGCGTAGCCTAAGTTATGCTCGGATGAGCCGGGTGGCATAATTATAGTTGCCGCCTTTACCTTTGCTTCTTCTGTGGAGAAGCCTTGTCCTTCAAAGAATTCTATCTTTCTGTTGTAGTTTCTTTCTTGTGTTTCATAGGAACGGTAGCCTGAGCAGGGAGTGAGCGTTACACCATCCTGTAAGGCAGCATTGTACATTTTTTCGTAGTGCTCTGCAACCTTTTTATCAAGACGCTCTTCACTGCCACAAACATATACAAGGTCAGGCTTGTAGCTATCGGGGATTCTGTAGCCCGAGTTAACAAGAGTCAGCTGCCAATTGGCTTCGTCTATTGTTATTATTGTGGGGTTGTCGATTGCACCGGCTTGTGCTACGGTTACATCTGCGGCAATTGCTGTAGTATCGGGCTCGGTTGATGCATCAGGTGCCTGAGCTGTGGTACCCGGTGCACTTTCGGATGACGTAACGGAAGGGC
>JAZUOA010000013.1:0-7568 GCA_045604445.1 Acutalibacteraceae bacterium | reverse complement strand
AACGCTTTCCGGGGGTATGGTGAATAATATTTTCACCATGCTTATAAATGGGGTAAACAGCATTCGTTAAAAGAGTTGAAGCAAGAATAGTGTTGCTCAATTCATATTTTTTACCATTTTTATTATAGTTGAATTTTATTGCCTCAGCCTTTCTTTTAAGGTAGAGGGCTTCATATTCCTCAGTTGTCAAATATCGGGTTGCATCTTTTGAAATAACCGCATATTCAATATGAGTTTTCCCGGTTTCAACAAAAAGAGTGTGAACTATTGTATTATGAAAAAAGCCATCATCGCTATGCTTTCTTGAAAAGGTTTCCGTAAAGCTTTCAAGAACATCATCAAAGGTAACATCCGAATTAGAAAGGCGGGCTGTTGGGCAATCCTCCAAAGAGCCTGTTTCAATTCTTCTGAAGCGGGTGTTATCATTAAAGGTTTTCAGGGTGTATTCGCCCTGAATATTTTTATATTTCAGCTTTGCAACAAAGCCGTTGTCAGTTGATTTTTCCTCAGTGATTTGCGGAATTGCGTTATTTTTTTCTTTGAAAACGGCAACCTTTTCCAAATCGGATTTTTCAACTATCAGGAAAAAATCGAATTCAATTGCGCCAAATCCCTCAGAAACAAGCTGAATCTTAAGCTCACCTTTTTTAACCTCCGCCAAGCCTATTGCCGTAACCTTTAATTCATCGGTAGGGCAAAAATCAACAAGCAAGCCGTTATTCATTTTGAAAACTGCCGCATCCTCACCGGGAACAAGGTTAACTCCAACCATTTTGCCTTGCTCATAATGAATATCGCTTGTGCGGTACCTTATAAGGAGAACGGGGTTTTCAAAATCCTCATTAACATTAAAGGTATATGAAACCCTATCCCCTTTTTCCGCGCCAAAGGGTTTAATCACCTTATGGGGCATATGCCATTTGCCTACCCTGTCACCAAGGCCGCATTCGTTAACAAAATCGGGGCTTCTAAATTCGCCTTTTTTTAATCCATCAGGGTTTTCCTCATCCCAGGGGCGAGGCGAATTATAAGCATATTCATTATAATCGGTAGCATCCTTGTAAACCGCTTTTTCAGGCGTTACAAGGCGGGTGTAATATGTATAGGGATATTCAACAGAGCTGAAATAGTTAATAAGGCAGTTTTGAATGAGCTCGGAGTTATTAACGATTTCTGTTCTGACAAGGGTGCTTTCATCATCAATTTTAGAATACGAAACATCAGCATAAACCTTGTCCTTCCATTCCAAATCATAGCGATAGGAATAAAAAGAATAATCGCCGCTTGCAAGCCACGGATGGCAACCTGAGGGGACTGTTACATTAGGAACCCTGATATCTGTTCCGAATATTGCAGGGGCAACGGTAAAATCGAACCTTATACCGCTTTTAAAGCTATGCTCTGCAATTCGGGAAAGACCCATATATTTTTTACCATAGGGCCCCCAGGCAGGAAAGCATTTTGAATAAACCATAAAAAACATCCTTTCAAAAGGGATTACCGAATTATTATACCAACAAAAGCAACAAATAGCAACCATATAGATTAACCCGCAAAACTCAACAAATCCGAAAGACTTTCTTTGTTTATTTTGCCGAATTTTATTTTTTTAAAAAATTTTTTGTAATATTTGGCGAATTTTGTCATACCATAGATGTAAGGGTACAGATAAAGTGAGATATATTATTAAAAGCAATCGGTAATTACTCGTTATCAATTAACATCGGGGACCTCTGCGGTTGATTTCTCGGATTGCGAAAGGGAGCTTGAACTACCCACCACCATTGCCAAAGGCAACGGTCCCCCTCCCTATTCGGCAAAGCCGAACAGGGATGATAGGCTTCGCTTTTAGCGCAAGCTATCCGGCTACATCAATCAACCGAATAATTTTCGGGACGGTCAAGACCGTCCTACAATATGAAAAAATAAATATTTAATTTTTGAAAGGAGCGAAGGCTGCCCAAAGCTATAAGAAGGAAAAGAACCGAAACAAAAAAAGGAGGTAAAAAATGAGCACGATAAAAAAGGTAATATCCGTAGTATTAACAATTTTGATGCTTGTTGGCGTTTTTTCGGTTGCTACCCCTGTTTTTGCGGCTGATGTAACCGAAGCCATCGAGCAAAGGGAATATCGCGAAAAGCTTCTTACGGAAGCAGTTGAAAGCAACGAAGAAAAGGCAGAAATAGTTTGCGAGGTTCCCGAAAAGCGCGATGAATATTCCAAAACATACAAGCGCGCAGACGGTTCTTACACAACCGTTGTTTCGCAAACACCTATTCATTCATATAAAAACGGCAAATGGGCAGAAATAGATAACACATTAAATTTTTCTGGCGAAGCCCTCAAAAATGCAACAGGTATTTATGAGGTGGAATTCCCCGAAACCATTTCCGAAAGCGAAAAAATCACCGTAACAAACGGCGAAGAAGCTTTAGCCTTCAGCCTTAACGGAATTGAAAGCAGCCGGGCTGAGGTTTCCGAAAACAAAACCGAAAGCGCCGATAAAATCTCGGCTGATTTATCAAAAGCAATTTCGGGCGTAACATATCAGAATATAGGAGAAAACACCGATATTGAATACATTGTTGCCCCCGAATACATTAAAGAAAATATAATCGTTCATAGCAAAGAGAGTTTAAATGATACATATTCATTTGAAATTGAAAAGGGCAACCTTTCAGTATCTCAGGATGCGGAAAATAATATTGTTTTTAAAAACGAGAAAAACGAAATTGCGTTTTCAATTCCTGCTCCTGTTATGAAGGATGCCGAGGGTAACACCTCCTACGATATAGCCGTTAGGCTTTCAAACCCCGAAAGCGCAACGGTCACTTTAACCTACACTCCATCAAAAGAATGGCTCAACAGCAGCGAAAGGGTTTACCCCATAGCAATTGACCCTGTAATTCAGTTGCCAAGCTCAGGTGAAAACGAGCTGATAGACGACACCGTTTTGCTTAACGATTCCGCAAACGCTGAAAGCAAAACAACAAACTACAAAAGCCAGATTGATGCATTTATCAGCAACACCGATAGCTTAAAATCAGAGGTATTAGTTAAATTTAATATGAATGCTTTTAACGGCTTCAAGCAACCTGCAATTGAAGTAACCGATGTTAACTATATCTTTTTAGGCTATGTTTTAAACGGTAACATTCTTGCAAAAGAGGTTAACGGCGAATGGAACTGCGCCGAAATAACCTATAGCGATGTTTACCCCGAGGATAGTTCTGACCCTGCTTTAACCTACGGCAATATAACAGATTATTTCTCAGGCGCCGAAGGCGACCCTGAAAACGCAGATATAGGCACGGTTAACCTTAATATAACCGAGCTTTTCAGGGGCTGGTTAAGCGGCGAAAAAGCTAACAACGGCTTTGCAATAGTTGCCGAGGATTCCTCTGTAACAGCAGGCGTGTTCCTGAACGGCTCAACAATAATAAACCAATCAACCCTCAGTTTAGATACTTATTGCACAATAGATTATGTTGATGTAACCGCAAGCGCAGATTACGAAGCATTAACCCAGGAAATAGGCAGAGCCGGCACAGCAAGCGTTAACGCTTTTGCAAGGAGCCTGTTTTTAAACCGAGCAGATTTATCCCTGAACGGTTTGCGTATGCCTGCTAACATTAGCTTTAACTACACCCCGGCCTTAACAAACTATTTAGATGTTTTTTCAACCATTTACAGCGAAGCTTTGGGTGAACCTATCGAAATGCCTATGCCCTATGGCAATAATTGGGCGCCAACATATTTGCAAATGCTTGCCACTATTGATGATGAGCAATTACAGGTATTCACCGCCGAGGGTTCTGTTGCTGTTTTTAATATGAAAGAGGAAACCGTTACCGATGAAGCAACGGACGAAACCTCTACAAATTTAATCTTTGAAGAAGATTCAAGCGGTGCTTCAGGCTATTCAATAGAATTCGACAGCTCCGCAAATGACTATTATCTTCTTACCCCCAACAACGAAAAGGTCTATTTCAACAGCGATGGCTTGGCTTGCAAAATAAAAGAAGCCGAAGCCAATGCAGACGGAGCTTATGACGAAATAACCATTGTTTATTCCGAAAGCAATATGATGGAAATAGACTATATAACCGATGGCACGGGCAGAAAATATGACTTTGTTTACAACACCGAAACAGGTCTTTTAAGCGAAATCAATTGCCTTACCGCAACAAACGAGCAAATCAAAGCCGGAACAACGGCTACCGATTTAAAGGTTACCTATTCTTACGATTCAAACGGCAACCTTGTAAGAGTTACTTATCCGGATGGGAATTTTGTAACATATACCTATGATAATGCAGGCAATTTAACAACTGCAGAAAACATTGATGATTACCTGATAAACTATACCTACGATTCCTTAGGTAAGGTTACAAATATTGCGGAATTTGCCGATACACCGGGCAATACAATAGCTCTTGCTAACCTCAGCAACCGCCAAGTGAAAGCTCAGGATGCCTACAACGGCACCGAAACCTACCAATTCAGCAAAGACGGTAAGCTCCACTATACCTTTGATGATAAGGGTAATTATTATAAATCCGATTATGCCCCTGCAAACGATGAAAACGTTTACGGTAGCTATGATTGGAGAATTGCTTCCGAAAACCTTTTGAAAAACGGTAGCTTTGAGAAAGCCTCTGCCTTAAATTCTGAAAAGGCTAAATATTGGAATGGCTATTTTGAACGAGTTGAAGCCCCTGAGCCTGAAAAAGATTCCGAGGGTAACATAAGCGGTTTTGATAATTCATATTTTGGCGATTATGCTTACCTCATCGCAAATGAGGATGAAGCTACCAAATATGTTTATCAAGAAATTGATGTTGAAAACGCAACAGCTTACACTTTATCAGCTTATGTAAAAGAAGTAACCGAAGGCAATTTAACATTTAGAATTACCGCAAAGGATGATTCTAACAACGCAGATGCCATTGCAACCAAAACAATAACATCGGCTGATGACTGGACAAGGGTATCTCTCACCTATAAGCCAACTGAAAACTTTGAACCTACAGAAATCAAGGTTGAAATAGGCTATGAAAATTCCATAGGCTCATATTACCTTGATTGCGCCCAGCTGGAAAGCGGAAACGGCACCGCAGAATTCAACTTTGTTGAAAACGGTAGCTTTAATAATTCCAATAGTAATTGGAGCGAAGCAACCGTTGTTTCGGAATCCATAAACGGTAAATCCGTTAATGCAGTTAAATTAAGCGGTGGTTTACCCTCCTACAATGTAGGGGACGGTCTTGACCGTCCCGCAGATTCCATTTCTGCAGTAACGCAAAACGTTAAAATCAACGGCAAAAAGGGCGATGTTTATTCAGTTGGCGGTTGGTTTAAGGGCTTGTTTGATGATAACTATGTTACATCAAATTTTACAGCAGAAGATATTGAACTAACCGAGCAAATTACAAATAGCTCTGCTAAAATTAAGGTTACATATTCTTACACCGAAACCATTGAAACAACCGATGAAGCAACTAACGAAACTACAACCCAGGAAACCATTACCGAAAACTTTGTTGTAGATTTTGCACCCCATAACAATGGCTGGCAATATGCGGTTGATTCCTTCGCCCTTAAGGCAGATGTTGAAGCGGTTGATGTTACCGTTATGGCTAAGAATATACCTGCAGATTCTTTAGCAACGGGTATTGAGCTTTCTTTAGATAACAACGCTTTCAGCTTTTTTGAAGCTGAAACGGATGAAACCGAAGAAGAAACAACCGAAACTGACACTTCAACTACCGAGGAAATTACCGAATGCCCTTGCGAAGCCTGCGAGGAGCTTGATTGCCCTTGCCGTTGCGAAAGTGAAGATTCTTGCAGCTGTATTCAATGCAAACGCCAAAGCAACATTGAATCCACAAGCGAGGATGGTAAAACGCAGCTTACCCAATCCTTTGATGGTGAAAAATATATGCAATCCTCTGTTACATATTCCGATGATTTTAATTATGTAATTTCAGAAACGGATTCTAACAATATTTCCTCGGGATATGAATATAATAATAGCGGAACGCTTACAAAGATAACCGATAGCGCTCAAAACGAAACAACCTACCAAGCAAACGCTATGGGCTACCTTACCCTTGCCGAAACCAATGTTTCAGACCTTACGGATAATGCTGTAAAAATGGCAATAAGCTATGCATACTCAGGCGATTTATTAACAACCGTTAACCAGGGTAACGTTCAATATACCTATGAATATGATGGTTGGGGTCAGCTCAGAAAAGTCTTTGTTGACGAAATCCTGTTGATAAGCTATAATTATGGTGAAAATGAATATAGAAGCAGGGTTAAATCTATAGTTTTTGGTTATTCTGACGATGAAGATTTTACTATAGAATATACCTACGATAACGCAACCAACGATATTACCGAGGTTGAAAAATATATTATTGTTGAAGGCGAAAGGGATATAATAACCTATAGCTATGAATACGATAATTTGGGTAATTTATTAAGCATTTCCGATGACGGAACAGGCCATAAAACAACCTACACCGAAACAGGCTTAGTTATTACCGATATTGCTACAAATCAGGTTATATATGAAATTAAGGATGCTGAAATCCCCGAAGAAACCGAGGAAACGGGAGAACAACCCTTAAGCATAACCGAAGAAACTGCCAACGGAGTTTTATATACCCATAATATATACGAAAGCAGTTATGATTCTGCAAGCGGTAAAACCACCGAATACGAGGCAGTTTCAGGCGGTAAAACAATCGGCACCCAAACCCTTTCCGATTGGTTCGGCAGGAATGAAGCCGTAACGGTTATGACTAAAAACCCCAAGGATTCCTCTGTTACCGATTTTGCTTCAATTTCCTCTCAGTACGGTTACGTTACGGCAGATAACATTACAACCAATTTAATTTCCTCGTTTAATAACACAATTTCCGGCGAAGAAACAAGCACCGTTAACTATAGCTATAATTATGATGCTAACGGAAGAATAACCTCAGCTTCAGCTCTTTCAACTCTTTCTGCATTAAACGCTTCAAGTCAATTTGTTTATGACGAAGCCGGGCAGTTAATAAGAGAAATTACCGGTTCAAACACCTATGAATATGCTTACGATTCTAAAGGTAATATAACCTCTCGCAAGCTTTATTCAGGCGAAAGCCTTCTTGCAACCGATAGCTTCACCTATGGCACGGATTCTTGGGAGGATAGGTTAACAGGCTATAACAATAAAACCATAGCTTATGACAGCATCGGTAACCCCACAAGCTATCTCGGAGCAACTCTTTCATGGCGCGGTAGAGAGTTAGCAAGCTATGCTAAAGGAAACAAACAGATTTCCTACAGCTATGATGTTGACGGAATGAGATACCGCAAGGTTGTTAAAACAGATGGCGTTGAAACCGCCCGTTACGATTATGTTTATTCCGACGGAACTCTCATTCTTCTGACTTATACGGCTAACGGAGCTTCAAACACCGCAAGGTTTGTTTACGATTCCTTCGGCGAGCCGAGAGGATTTATTCTTAATAATTCCTCTGCTTACCTTTACCTTAAGAACGCTCAGGGGGAT
>JAZUOA010000012.1:0-6487 GCA_045604445.1 Acutalibacteraceae bacterium | reverse complement strand
GCATTCCTACAGGTGAGCTCCCCTCGGTTAAGGGCACACCATTTGACTTCACTTCACCTAAAGCCATTGGCAAGGACATTTGCGAAGACCACATTCAACTTAAAAACGGCAACGGCTTTGACCACAACTTCTGCATTGCAGGCTTTGATGGCTCCCTCAAAACCGCCGCCATTGCAACAGGTGATAAAAGCGGAATTTCAATGACCGTTGAAACAACCCTCCCCGGTATTCAGCTTTACACCGGAAATTTCCTTGACGGCACATTAAAAGGTAAAAACGGCATTATGTTAGAAAACCGTTCTGCTTTTTGCCTTGAAACCCAGGTTTACCCCGATTCCCCTAATCACCCTGAATGGCCAACCTGCGTTTACGATGCAGGGGAAAAATATACCTCAAAAACAGTATTTTCCTTTGAGGTAAAATAATAATTGATTGACTGAATAGTGTTTTTTTGATATAATGATTTTCTATTATCGCGAAAGGAGTTGGATTTTTTGAAAAAGAATTTTAAATTCATATGCTTGCTTTTTACCCTTATAGTTCTTATTTCATCAATAACTCCTTCTGCTTTTGCTAAAGAGTTTGCGCCTGCCATAAGCACCAATATAGGTGTTAATACTCAATATGCTTATTCTTCTAATGACCCGTCCTGGCTTCGCCAATTAACAATTAAAGAGGATATGCTTTCCGTTGAGGGTATTGCTAACGCGGTTGTTCTTTACCCTGTGGCAGAATACCCTTACACAACTGATGCAAAAACCTTTAAAGCAACAGTTGGAGAAAGCATTAAGCTTTATACATTGGATGAGGATTCGCGCCGAGCTGCCTACCTTTATCTTTTAGAGCAAATCGGTGCATTAAGCATCATTTCAGACCCATCTGCTACCGATGCATCAAAAGCAGAATGGCTTCGCCAGCAAGGCATTATCGTTACTGAAGAGGATGAAAATGACCCTGACGGAATCCTTATGATAAGCGCTCTTTACGCCCTTATGAAAAATGACTTTTATTATGTTATGAAGGGTGAAAGGCTTACCATTCCCCAAGGCACTCCCCTCGAAGAAGCAGTTGTTATTTACCTTACTGCTTTTTCCGACCAGGATTCCGCATTAAGCAGCTTTATGGCAAGGTTTTTTGGTTCTCTTTCGATTACTAATCTTGATGACTACATCTATTATACCTCTCTGATGGCGCTATACACCAGAGGCTATGTTTCACCATTGGAAATCCCGACCCTTTCAAGAGAAGAGGTATACAGAAGGGTTGCTATAATGACCATCAGCGCCTACGGAATTGCTATTGATGCCGATTCCGCAACAACCGAAGAAATTCAAGAAAAATACCTTACTGCTATGTTGGGCACACAATACAAGGTAACCCTTGACCACCCCTCTCTTTTAAGAGCAATTAAGAAGAAAAAGGTTCCCTACTATATTCTTCAAAGGATGGCACTTGAAGACAGTAACTTAACAATATCCCAAACAAAATATTCATATGAAGAATGCTTTGACCTTGTTTGCAAAAAGACTGAGCGTTTTGATTTAGAGGATGAATTTTATTCGGATATCTATGAATATAATATCTATTTAAAAAATTCAAGAAAAAACATTTCAATTAACCCTAATCCTATAAGCAACGGCGGAACCTCGATATTTATTGGTGCAAAAGAGGTTGCTCCTGCTGAGTATGCGGTTATTGAGCTTAACGGCGAAGAGAAACAAACCTTAAACATTGTTTCCCGCCAAACAACAGAAGGCAAAACCACAACCACTACATACAGAGTTAATGTTCACCAGGGCTCAACCGTTGCGCCTGACAGCAACCTTACAGGCATCATCCCTACCGTTGGCGATATTTTTAACGCCGAAACTGCTGAAACCGTAACCGCACAGCTCCCATCGCTTATGCCGATTGTTGATAAGGTTAATGATTCTCTTTTAGGTGTTGTTGATGGCGTACTCTCTCTTAATGATAAAGGTCAGCTTGTAGATTCCGATGGCAATATTATAGGAAACGGCTACGAAGCTCTCCCTGAGGGTTACCAATATGCAGTTGGTAAAGATGGCATTATAACAGTTGTGCCCGTTGCCAAAAACGAAACCGAGCCTACTACTGACGAAGAAAGCGAATTAGGCGAAGAAGGTATCAGAAAGATAGTTATAGCGGTTGCCGGTGCTTGCTTAATTCTATTGATAATTGCCGGTGCATTTATAATTAAATTCTCTAAAAAAGGCAAAAAATCCAAAAACGAAAAAATGAGAAAGCGCCGCGATAAAGAAAAATCCAAAAAGGCAAGAAAAGAAGCGCGAAGCTCCAAAAAATAAAAAGAACGGCAGTTTATTCGTAAAACACGATAAAGCTGCCGTTTTTCTTACATATTATCAGAACCATGTTGATTGCAAGCTTTATTTTCATTTTTAACAATATAATTTTAAAAAATGTTCATATATTTACCAATAATATGATATATAATATACTTATAAAATTCCGAAGGAGGAATTTGATATGATAAAAGAAAAAATACTTATTGTTGATGATGACGTTAATATTTGCGATCTTCTCAGGCTTTATCTTGAAAAAGAAGGCTATGAAACAGAAATCGCAACAGACGGCTACAAGGCAATTGATTGTTTTAACAGCTCAAGCCCTGACCTTGTTTTGTTAGATATTATGCTCCCCGGCTTAGATGGTTGGCAAATTTGCCGTGAAATACGAAAAACAAGCCAGGTTCCGATTATTATGCTTACAGCAAAGGGTGAGCTTTTCGATAAGGTTTTAGGCCTTGAATTAGGAGCCGATGATTACATCACAAAGCCTTTCGAAACAAAAGAAGTAATAGCCAGAATAAAAGCCGTGCTTCGCCGAACAGCGCCTAAAGCCGTTGCTTCGGAATCAAGAAAGGAAGTTGAGTTTGATAAGCTTTATATAAGCCTTACAAACTACGAATTAAAAGTAAACGGTGAAGCTATTGATACTCCCCCAAAGGAGCTTGAGCTTATATTCCACCTTGCAAGCAACCCCAATAAGGTTTACACTCGTAATCAGCTTCTTGATGAAGTTTGGGGTTTTGAATACTATGGTGATTCACGAACAGTTGATGTTCACGTTAAACGCCTTCGCGAAAAATTAGACGGCATCTCAGATAAATGGGAATTAAAAACCGTTTGGGGCGTAGGCTATAAATTCGAAACAAAATAACGGAGAATAAAATGGCACGAATTCATTCAAAAAAAGGTGCATTCTTTTTCAAGTACTTTCTTATTTTCTCTGCTATTGTTCTTGTAGGGCTTTTTATTGTAGGCCTTGCTATGATGATTTTTGCTTCAAGCTTTTTAAAAACGCAGGATTTAGATAAAACCGTTACAAATGCAACAGAGATTGCAACAACAACCTCTGAGCTCTTAGAATCCTCAACCGTTAAGCATAACCCTGAAGGAGCTGCTTTGGTGCTTTTAAAATCGCTGGATATTGCATCTAACTGCACGGGTAGCGATGTTTTCATTTGCAACGAACAGGGCGAACCGATTTCTTGTTGCGATATTTTAGAAGGCTTCAACATTAACCCTGCGGGATGCGAAAAACACAAAAACTTTAAGCTTTCAAAAGCAGTTATTCAAAAGGCTAAGAATAACGGGTTTTCAGAATATTCAACCTTTGATAATTTTTATAACAGCGTTCATACTATAGCGGTTCAACCTATATATGTTGATAACAATTTATCCGGCTTTGCGGTTGTTGCAACTCCGATTTCAGATAATATAATAGGTAATCTGCGAATGATTTTACGGATGTTTTTATTCGCCGCGGCGCTTTCGCTATTTCTTATTACAATAGCAGTTTATTTAATGACTGAAAGAATAGCTAAACCCATACGAAACCTGGAAAAAGCAACAAGATGCTACGCTTCCGGTGATTTCACATACAGAGTGCCCGAGCTTAATTCTAATGATGAGCTTGCGGACCTTATTACAAAGTTCAACTCCATGGCAACCGCCCTCTCTCATTTAGAGGATTCAAGGCGCAGCTTTGTTGCCAATGTTTCCCACGAATTCAAAACCCCGATGACTACTATCAGAGGGTTTATAGATGGTATTCTTGACGGAACTATACCTGAAGAAAAACAGGACTATTACCTTAATATTGTGGCTTCTGAAATAAAGCGCCTTTCGCGCATGGTTAATATGATGCTCAATATTTCAAACATCGAATCAGGTAATGTGAATATGGCGGTTGAGCAATTTAATATATCCGATAAAATACTTTCAACATTTTTAGGCTTTGAACAGCTTATTTCGAAAAAGAGTATTACCGTTAACGGTCTGGAAGATTTAAACGAAGCTTCTGTTCGGGGCGATAGCGCTATGATAGACCAGGTTATTTATAATCTGGTTGATAACGCTGTTAAATTTACCAACGAAAACGGAAAAATAATTGTAAACACCGCAACTGATAAAAAGAATGTTTATTTTTCGGTAACCAATAGCGGTAAAGGAATTCCCGAAAAAGATATCGACAAAATCTTTGAGCGTTTTTATAAGGTTGACGAATCAAGAAGCACTGATGTTAAAAACACCGGTCTGGGACTTTTCCTTGTAAAAAGCATAGTTGATCTTCATGGCGGAACAGTTACAGTTGAAAGCCAGGTTGATAATTTCACAAGGTTTACCGTTAAATTACCTAAATAAGCTTTAATAAATATAATATATCCAATCACGGAGGATTTTTTATGGACGACATTTTTAATTCAAACATCCCTTCTGATAGCTCACAGGAGGCAACACCCGAAAGCCCGTCACCTACCCAGGCGCCCCAAAGCACTCCCTTGGGCACAAATCCCGCAGGCAATTTTAACCCCGCCGCAAACGGCTCTTATTCCCATCCATATAACGCTTCACAGCCTTATAACTCACCATATAACCAAGGCTATAACGGCGGTTATTTCCAACAGACAAACCCCAACACCCAACCGCCTTTAAATAATTCATATCCCCAATACCAAGGCAGACCTCAACCAACATACCAACCGCCTAAAAAGAAAAAAAGCAAAAGCGGTAAAAGCGTTTTTGCAATCCTTGTTTGCATATGCATTGTTATTGCATCTTTAGCAATCGGCGTTTCTTTAAAAGACGATTCAGGCGCCACAAAGCCCTCTACTCAGCAAGGCGAAAAGGATAATGCAAATATCTCTGCCGCAGACCCGAAGACTGAAAACACTCCCTATGAATTCACAGAATATTCGGGAAAAGGAGAAATGACTCCCGACCAGGTTTACGAGGCTGTTAAGGATATAAACGTTGCAGTAATTGTTTATTCTCAAAACCAAAAGGTTGGCGAAGGCTCAGGTATAGTTGTTGGCGAGGATAAGGATGGCGTTTACACATATATTATCACATGCGCCCATGTTATTTCTGATAACGGTGTAAGCATTCAGGTTCAGTTTAATGATGAAAAAGAATATGACGCTGACATTGTAGGTTATGATTCAAAAACAGATGTAGGCGTTTTAAGAATTAAAGCAACAGGCTTTAAAAGCGCAACCTTCGGCAACTCTGATAAGCTTACGGTAGGCCAATCTGTTTATGCAATCGGTAACCCCGGTGGAACAGTTTTCTTCGGTTCATTTACAAATGGTCTTATCAGCGCTATCGACAGACCCGTTGCTTCCTCAACCTCCGCATATGACCTTCCCTGCATTCAGCATAACGCTGCTATTAACCCCGGCAACTCCGGAGGTGCTCTTGTTAATGCGTATGGTCAGGTTATAGGCCTTAACTCTTCAAAAATCACCAGCACAGAATATGAGGGTATGGGCTTCTCTGTTCCTTCAAACACCATGCTTGAAATATACAAAGATATTGTTGAAAACGGTTATGTTACCAACAGACCTATGCTGGGAATTTCATATTACGCAGTTTCAAGCGATTACACATATTCAGCAATTGCCTGGAGAAATAACCTCCCCTATGGCTCCATCGTTATAGCTTCTATTTCAGATAGTAGCGACCTTGGCGCAAACGGCGTTAAGGTTGGTGATATCATAACAGGCGTTAACGGTAAAAAGCTTAACACTACAGATATCCTTTTAGAAGCCATTGAAGGCAGTAACGTTGGTGATAAGCTTAAGCTTTCTATATGCCGTTTAAATAACAGCGGCAATATCAGCAGCACCTTCGAGGTTGAAGTTACGCTCATCGAAGATAAAGGCGAAACCGCTTCCACCCAGCAGGAGCAACAACCAACTGACCCATTCAGCAGTTATTTTGGTAACGGCTTCGGATATTAAAAGGGGATGTAAAAAAAGCGCAGACCGCACAAAACTAAATAAAGCAAGGGACTTTCGCAGGTGTCAAAGCCTGTAAAAGTCCCGATTTTTTATAAACACATAAATAAAGAGAATTATTTGTGTTTTGTTCTACAAACAAACCTCGCCACTCGACGTACCTTTGTACGCCTTCGGGTAACCAAAAACACGGCTAAAGCCTTGTTT
>JAZUOA010000011.1:0-8040 GCA_045604445.1 Acutalibacteraceae bacterium | reverse complement strand
TTTGCAAGACCGCCTGTTGCAACAAGCGTTTTAATTGGTTTTCCTAACTCTTTTTCAATTCTTTCTGCCATGCCATCAAGCATAGCGGCATTGCCGAAAACTGTTCCGGAGCGAATGCATTCAATAGTATTTGTGCCTACAACGTGGGCAGGAGCGGAAAGCTCAATTGTCGGAAGTTGAGATGTTCTGGCGGCTAAGGCATCTAAAGATATGCCTATGCCGGGAGCAATAGTACAACCGGCAAACACGCCGTTTTCATCGATAACAAGCATTTTTGTGGCAGTTCCTAAATCCATAACTATGCATGGTAATTCATATTGCGTTAATGCGCCAACTGCTCCCGCAACTAAATCTGCACCTACCTCTTTGGGGTTATCAGTTGCAATTTTTAAGCCGTTTTTAATTCCTGCGGCAACTACAAGAGAATCGCATTTTGTTACCTTTTTTATTGCATCTTTAAAAATTCGCGTGAGCTCGGGAACAACAGAACTGATAACTGCACCCTCAAACTCTCTTTTTATGCCCTCTAATTCAAAGATGGCATTGAGTTCAATAGCGTATTGTTCGGCAGTTCTGTGCCTTTGAGTTGCCAAACGAGATATGAAAATAAGCGAGTCGTTTTCAAAAACCCCCAAAGTTATATTTGTATTGCCTATATCTGCAGTAAGAATCATTGTTCCACCTCCGCGATGATACGAATTTATTTTTATGTTGAGGATTATACACCAATAATTCAAATTTAGCAATAAATTTTAAAAAAGTCTTTTAAAACTGTATTCAATGTGATATAATTTGTAAAAAAATGAAAGAGGTTTTTTTATGAGTAAAAAAGGATTAGGATTTGTTAAAGAATTCAAGGATTTTATATCAAGAGGAAATGTAATTGACCTTGCAGTCGGCGTTATTATAGGTGGTGCTTTCTCAGGAATTGTAAACAACCTTGTAACTAATATTGTTACACCTGTTATTTCTATCGTTACTGGTAAGGTTTCTTTCACTGATATGTTTATTGCTCTTGATGGTGGCGAATATGCAACTCTTGCTGCTGCGCAGGAAGCAGGTGCTGCAACAGTTAACTATGGTCTTTTCGTTCAAGCTGTTATTGATTTTATTCTCACAGCTTTTGTTATTTTCCTTCTTGTTAAAGGAATTAATAAAATCAGAGGTATTGGCAAAAAAGAGGAGGCTCCTGTTGAGGAAGCACCTACAACAAAGGTTTGCCCGTTCTGTAAAACAGAAATCAATATTGAAGCAACCCGTTGCCCCAACTGCACTTCGGAGGTTGAATAATCCCAATGGGAATTTTAAGGTATTACATTGCTCTTTGGGCATCTAAAAGTGTTTATGTTATATTGCGTTTATTAAAGCGCAATGCGACAATGTATCCGGGCTATATTGCTTTAAAGATTTGCCCTGATTATCTTGCGAGAACAAGAAAATCGCCTAATGTATTGTGCGTTACAGGAACTAACGGAAAAACAACAACAACCAATATGGTTGCAGATATTCTTTCTCAAAGCGGAATGAAGGTTGTGTCCAATCGTTATGGCTCAAACATTAACACGGGCGTTGCAACTGCATTAACTCACAGCGTTAATATTTTTGGTAAACCTAAAATTGATGCACTTGTTCTTGAGGTAGATGAGCGTTTTTCAAGGCTAATTGTACCGTTTATCAAGCCGGATTACTTTATAGTTACTAATCTTTTCAGAGATTCTATAAAAAGAAATGCCCATCCGGAATATATCTTCAGTATTTTAAATACTTATATTCCTAAAGAAACAAAGCTTGTTCTCAATGCAGATTGCCTTCAATCATCTCAGCTCTGTAAGGATAATAGCCGTGTTTATTTTGGCATCGATCAGTTAGATACTGATATTACCGAGTGCATAAATCTTATAAACGATTTTTCGATTTGTCCGGTTTGCGATGAAAAGCTAAGATTTAATTATCTGAGATATCATCATATTGGTAATGCGTATTGTCCAAAGTGCGGATTTAAGTCGTTTGATGCTGATTATCGCCTTACAAATATTGATTTTGAAAATAAAACAATTACTGTTAGGCATGGTGATTCAGAGGATGTTTATCCGATGGTTAACAGGGCGCTTTACAATATATATAACGAGCTTGCGGCAATCAGTCTTATGTCGGAATTTGGAGTGGATGCTGAAAAGGTTAAGGCTTATATGGAAAAAATAAGCATCACCCAAACTCGTTATAATGAAACCCAAGCGGGCAAAACTGAAGTTATAAGAACAATGGCAAAGGGCCAGAATTCCGTTTCTTGCTCAAGAACACTTGATTTTGTAGGCAACGAAACAGGTGCAAGAACTGTGTTTATTATGATTGACGACCTTTTTGAACGCCGCGATTCTTCGGAATTTATGGGTTGGATTTATGATGCCGATTTTGAGTTTTTAAATACAGAGGATATAAAGCAAATTGTTTTAGCAGGTCCCCGTTGCTTTGATTATAAGCTTCGTCTTTTAATAGCAGGCGTCCCTGTAGAAAGAATTCTTTGCGAAGAGGATGAGTTCAAGGCAGTTGATATTATGGATAAGGATATTGATAAGCTTTATCTTCTTCATGATACTTCAACATATGACCTTGCTTGCAAGGTTGAGGAAAAAATCAAAAAGTTTTTTTCTGAAGCCCGTTCCGGTAAAGGCGGTGAGCAAATATGAAAATAGAAGTTCTTTACCCTGAGATTTGCTGCCTTTTTGGTGATAAAGCCAATATGCGTTATCTGGAAATGTGTTTACCTGATGCAGAGTTTATAAAAACACCTGTAAATGAAATGCCTCGTTTTCTTACAGAGGATGTTGATATGGTTTATATCGGCTCCTGTAGTGAATCAAACCAAGAGAGAATTCTTAACCGCCTTAAAGATAACAAGAGGCGTGTGGAAGAACTTGTTAATAATGGTGTTGTTTTTCTTTTAACCGGTAATGCATTTGAAATAATGGGAAATTATATTGAAACACCAAATGGTGAGAGGATAGAAGCATTAGGTATAGTTGATTTCTATGCAAAAAGAACTATTCCTAAAAGAAACAATTCTCTTTTTCTTGGTAAGTTTCAAGATATCGATATCGTTGGCTACACAAGCCGCTTTTCACATGCTTACGATATCAAAGAAGGGGATTCTTTTGTAAGTGTAACAAAAGGTTATGGTTCGTGTATTGATTCTAAAATAGAAGGTATAAGGAAAAATAATCTTTTCGGCACATATCTTTTAGGTCCTTTCCTCATTCAGAATCCTTTATTCACTGAGTATCTTATTAAGCAATTGGGTATTGAAGCACCTCAACTCGCTTTCAAGGATGAGATAATGAAGGCTTATGATGTAAGATTAACTGAATTTAAAAGAGATATTGTTTTTGCAGAATAATTTATTAACGGCTACTGTGTTCGAGCAGTAGCCGTTGTTATTGGTCCCTTTAGGGGTGGAAATAAACCCCCGGTTCTACCGGGGGAAGAAAAAGGCTTTAGCAAAGCCAAAAACGGCTCGCTCAAAGCCGCCGAAGTAGTTGCAAATAATTAATCCTCCAAGTAGAATGAATGTGGTTTGGCCGCCGCATTACAAAGTACAAGGAGGAAAAAATCAATTAGAAGAGGATTACGCAGCAGACCAACTGAGCCTCAAAAAGTACACAGACCCGCTTACGGGTGACAAGAATAAGTAAGCAAAAATAAACAGCCGCTCGTGAGCGGCTGCTTGAGATTGTAATGCAGTGCTAAACTTTCAGTGCCCCTTCAAGGGGCTAAGCCAGCATTCGCCCCTTATAGGGGCTGAGCAAACCATCAGTTTACTGGTGGTTATGATTATTAGTTGTTTGAAATTTAAATTATTCCTGCGCAGCTAACTGTTTTTTGAATCCTTTGTTAACAATTGTGTTAAGAACAACGTTTAAGGTGAAAAGTGCGATGCCTACAAATATTCCAAATTGAAGCGAACCACTTATAACGCCTATTGTAGTATTTGCCACTTGCGAAACACAAATAAGGAAAAATACTGCTGCTAAAATAAAGCAAAGAGCTGAGCTTACACACATCGTTATGTTGAATCCGGCTTTAAGCTTTGGTGCCCTGATAAGCACAAAAATAAAGTTTAAAACGCCAAAAACAACTGCTAAATATAAAAGTAATACCGCAATGAATAATAAGCCCAAGGAGCTTCCTAAAAAGTCAGATGATACAAGGCCTATCAAAGAACCCCAATTGAGATTTAAAAAGGTGTTTAATGTGAAATCTAATAAAGTCATATTAACACTTTCGGCATAAACAAAGGGGAGGGAAACGGTATAATTTGCTAAAGGTAAAACTAGCGCAATAAGAGGAACAAAGGTACATACAAAGCGAATTATTCTCAGCTTGTTGCCGAATAACGCGCTTTTAAAGTTTCCGGTGAACTTGCGGAATTTTTTCCAAGCTATTTCTGCGTTTTTGGCATCTTCCTCGAGCCTGCCTTCCCAATCGTAGTTTGGGATATTTATTCCGCAGTCCGGACATTCAGCTTTTATATTCCAAAAGTTAAGGACTCTGCCGCAATGGGGGCAATTAGCCACGGGGATTCACCCTTTCTGTTTAATAATCAAGAACCCTGAGAATTGCTTTAACATCAATGGGAAGATTTTCGATGGCTGCGCGCGCTTCTTTTTCGCGCATTACGGGAATAATAAATGCAATTTCGTTTTTAGGCGCATTTTCTCTATGGAGAATAGCGGGAGAATCAAATTGCTTGTTTATTTCGTTGAAGGCTGATATGTAGTTTTCTGCTTCGGCTCTAACGTAAAGGGAATTTCTTTGAAGCACGGGGTCAATAACATAATTTTCTGCTGCTTTACCCCATCCGAATGCTTTTCGTTTAGCGGTGTGTTTAGCGCAGTCGATAATGTCTGCAACAACAGCGCTGGCAGTAGGAAGTTTGCCGGCACCCTTTCCATAGAAAACAACATCGCCAATTGCATCACCGCGAACAAGTATAGCGTTAAATACATCATCAACAGATGCGAGCTGGCTATGATTTTGGATAAGGCAAGGACCTACAGTTGCACTTATATTATCATCATCAATTTTTTGAGCTCTTCCTATAAGCTTTATAACTCCGCCCCAATTTTTAGCGTATTCAACATCCTCAGGTGTTATTTCAGTTATTCCGGCTGTTTCAACTGCATCGGGGTAAACATGCTTGCCGAAGCAAAGCGATGCAAGTATGCAAATTTTTCTGGCAGCGTCGTGACCTAAAATATCTGCAGAAGGGTCTCGCTCTGCGTAACCATTATCCTGAGCAAGCTTTAAAGCCTCGTCAAATGCCATACCATCTGCAATCATTTTTGTTAAAATGAAGTTTGTTGTGCCGTTAAGAATACCGGCAATTTCCCCTATTTCATTAGCAGCAAGGCATTGGCTGATAGGTCTGATAATCGGAATACCGCCACCAACGCTTGCTTCAAAAAGGAAGTTGACATTGTTTTCTTTAGCAAGCTCTAAAAGCTCATAGCCCTTAGCAGCAACAAGCTCCTTATTAGAGGAAACAACGCTTTTACCTGCCATAAGGCTTTTTGAAACGTATTCGTATGCAGGTTCTGTTCCGCCCATGCATTCAACAACTATACCAACAGCAGGGTCGTTGAGAATATCGTTAAAATCCTTAGTGAAATATTTTCCTAATTCGTGGTTAGAAAAATCACGGATATCAAGGATATATTTAATATCGAGAGAAGCATGTCCGCTTTTAGCTACGATACTTTTTTGGTTTTTTAAAAGCAATTCGGCAACACCTGAACCTATTGTGCCAAAGCCCATAATTGCAATCTGCATTTTAATACCCCCAAGGTATAAAGTATATTCCCAAACATTTTAACACAAAGTTCAGAGATAATAAAGGGGTAAAAATAAATTTTTCTTCAATTTGTTAAAATTTTTATAAATTTTTTAAAATTCGTTGTAATATTCACTGTAATGGTTTAAAATGATTTTCATAGACTATTTAATTTGTGGGAGGTAGAAATGGAAGCTATTATTGAGAAAAAGAAAGCGTTTATTATAAGCTTTTTGTATGCGGCTATTTTTATAAGTCTTTATTATTTTGGTATAAAGTACGCTTTTGGTTATATTTTTCCGTTTTTGTTTGCTGCGGCTCTTGCTGTTTTTTTACAGAAGCCTATAAATGCCATTAAGGATAAGCTTCATATTAAAGCACATGGTGCGATTTCAATATTTTTGGTGCTTTTAATAGTAGTAGTAATTGTTGGTGGGTTATCTCTCGCTCTTTTGGCTATTTTTAATGAACTTAAGGATTTTGTATCTTATATGCTCAGCCATTTTACTACTGTGGCTGATTTGATAACGACTGTTGAAGAGTTTGTTATGGGGCTTGTTGTTAAATTGCCAAGTTCTCTTAGCGAAACTGTAGGTGGTTATGTTACTGAGTTTTTTGCTGAAATAGGTACAAAAAGCAGTGCTTTTGATTTTTCGATGCTTTCAGCACCTATTCAAGGAGCTTGGTCTGTTGTTAAGGGCATACCGTCACTTTTCCTTACTGTTCTTGTAACAATTATTTCCTGTGTTTTCATGACTGCGGATTATGAAACCATAAAGGAAATGCTCTTAGGTATGTTTACAACAGAGAAAAGGGAAAAGCTTGTTAATGCTAAGCGAACAACAACGAAAGGAGTTGCAAAGCTTGTAAAGGCATATGCAACGATTATGCTCATTACCTTCACTGAAATGTTTGTCGGACTTTCGTTTATGAAGCTTATCGGTGCATATAATGGCGGGTATATTGCCATTATTGCTTTTGTAACATGCATTGTTGATATTATCCCTGTTTTGGGAACAGGAACTGTTATAATTCCTTGGGCAATATATTCATTGATTGTAGGGCAATATGGTTTATCAATAGGGCTTTTGGTTCTGTATGCCGTTATAACTGTTTTAAGGCAGGTTATAGAACCAAAGCTGGTAGCAAATCAAGTTGGCCTCCCTGCAATAGTAACGATTATGGCGATGTTTATCGGTGCCCGCGCATTCGGTACTTTTGGTATTATAATTCTTCCGTTAACTGTTGTTGTTTTAAAACTTATGTATGATGAAGGCGTAATCGGTCATAAGGCGCTTATTGAAAAAGAAGCTGAAAAGGATTTAGCGGAAAAGGTTGCAGAAGAAAATGAATAATGGTTTTATCGATATTCACTCCCATACGCTTTGGGGGATGGATGATGGTGCGAATGATATACATTCAGCAGTTGAATTATGCGAGCTTGCTGCAGATAGCGGAACTCAGGTGTTGTTTTTAACACCACATTTAATGTATTGGGAAAATGCTGAAGAGCTATATGATGAGCGTAATGAAAAAACGGAAATTTTGAAAGAACTTTTATCTGAAAACGATATAAAAATCAAATTAAAAAAAGGTTTCGAAATTTTATGTGACGATGATATTTTTGACATTAAGTATTTTAAGCCATATACATTATGCGGATCTCGCTATCTGCTTATTGAATTTGATTTTTTCAAGCCAACAACAGAAGATATTGTCGCTTGGTGCAAATATCTTTTATCTTGTGAGGTTGTTCCCATAATTGCGCACCCTGAAAGGTATTCGTTTGTTCTTGATAATTGGAATGTTATTAAAGAGCTTTCTGATTTAGGTGTATTGTTCCAGGTTAATATGGGTTCTCTTGCCGGTATGTTCGGTGAAGTTATTCAGGATTTTTCTGTAGACTTATTGAATAACGGGTACGTTGATTTTATAGGTTCGGATGCACATGATTGCAGAATGAGAAATACTGACTTACAGGTTCTTTTGGGAGATATGCCAGTTGGATATAATGAAGAATTTCTGAAAAAAGCAATGTGCGAAAACCCATATTCTATACTAAAAAACGAGGTTTTGCAGGTTAGCAGGCGCATATAAGCTGTAAAACAGTAAAAAAAATATCTTATTTTTCGAAAAAAGAAAAAAGAATTCAGTGGTATATGTTATTATAAACTCAAAATAGGGAAGAAAGGAGGAACAAGCATGTTAGATTC
>JAZUOA010000010.1:0-45766 GCA_045604445.1 Acutalibacteraceae bacterium | reverse complement strand
TTATTTGTGATTTTTGCATCAAAAGAATATGTGTAATTTGTGTTGGGATTTACAGGAATAATCTTATAAAATCCATAATCGAACGTTACCTGTGTTGCACCGCCTAAGGCTGTAAAATCAAGTTGGATAGCTTTATCATCGTTATCTCTATCAACAAATGAAATTGCTCCTTCTTGCCCTGCTTTAGCACCTTTGGTCAAGTCGATTGGAAATGATTCATTATCAAAATCATAGTTGAAATCTATAGAGGCTTTTTTAAGTGATACGTTATCTAACATTACTTCTGCACGAGAATAAATGATATGCCATGCAATTGCTATATGGCTATTCTCTCCAGAATTAAATGATAGGGTGTAAGTATCCCATTGGTTTGTATTATTAATGTTAAAATGAATGACACCGGTACCATCATTGTTATCATATGTAGCAAGATTACCGCTACCACACTTTATGTCACTTGATTTCGCAAAATCTTTTCCAAAAGACGGAACATCGCCAGCATAGGTAACACCGTGAACACTTAAACCGCAACCCTGCCACATGGATAAAGAAGATGCATTTTCTTCTTTATCTACAACATTAGCATCAACCTTAAATACATAATTCGTATTAGGTTTTACTTCAAAAATTTTATAAAGAGCACTTTGAATGTCGGTATCATCTTTACCTTCTCTATCAAACTTAATCACATTATTTTGAGGATTGTTATTTTCTGCTACTATTTCAGCAGAAGAAAGCTCACTACCCTTAACAAATTCCGATAAAGGATTAGTTCCCTCAAAATCCTGTGTATATAACTCCGAAGTTGTGTCAGTATTTGCTCTTGAATTAATCACATTTGGAATAACAACTATTGATAATATCATAACAATAGCCAACAAAATCGAAAGGTACGATTTTAATGATTTAATTATCACTTAGTTACCTCCTAATTATTAAATTCTTGTAGTAATTTTTACATACAATTAATTCAAATTAATAACATTATAAATAATATCGTGGTTTAATTTTTATAAATTATTATTACTTGTTGGAAATTTTGATTATTTCCCAACATCAAATCCACCATTATTATTCATTATTTTAAAATTTAGCGAACTAGGTTAAAAACATTAAACCTTTTTCACTGCTCACAGTAACAGTATATTTTAGAAAATATACATCATTAGGTAATAAGGTAGCACCATCAAAATCTCCGGTTTTTGCGGCCAAGAGATATTCTGTCCGTTACTTGTGAAACCAGCTCCGCTAACAAAAGCAAGCCCTTCATCTAATGTTTCTGTAACTTCAACACCACTAATTGAAGTTAAGCCCGTATTACGAATAGTTACTATATAATCAATAGTATCTCCCATATATACATCCGCACCGGGTGTTACATAGGAAATACCATCAATTACTAAATTTCCACTTTCAACAGTAAACAACAATTTTGAACGAAGTGCATTAATATCGTAGCCAAAGTAAATTGGCTGTTGGTATGCTGTAGCCTATCCTTCTGAAACTAACTTTCTATTTCCAGTTCCGCCTCAGTTTTCTCCCAATCAATTTCAATCTGATCAAGTTCTGACTGCGTATCGGCATCAACCGCACTGTCAGATGCTGAATTCTCTTCATCTTCAATAATAATTTTGATACCTGAAGATGTACTGCTAGATGCTGATGAAGTCGAATCTGAAAGATAATTTTCATTTGAACCTTTACAAGCAACAAATGAAAATACAAACAGTACCAACGAAAAAACTATAGCAATTTTTTTCATGTTTATCCTACTGTTTCT
Organism: Acutalibacteraceae bacterium; assembly: GCA_045604445.1. Taxonomy (GTDB): domain Bacteria; phylum Bacillota; class Clostridia; order Oscillospirales; family Acutalibacteraceae; genus DTU089. The sequence goes on along the minus strand of JAZUOA010000010.1, from coordinate 43,986 downwards.
TCCTCTTCTTCATCCCACTCTTCATCAAAAGTAGGATTGGATAAAAAGTCTAATATGAGAATACTTTCCTCTGCAACAAACGAATTAACTTGAAGTTTAGGTCTTCTATAATTTTTGTGCATCATAGCTTCCTCCTATTCTGGGAAAATTTTTGCCTTAACAGCCTCGACAACCTTTGCATAGTCATCTAATGTCCAATTTTTGTTTTCTTTTTTAAGAATCTGCTGCACGGTATTATTGTTGTCATCAACATAACCCTTTTCAGCTGCTATACTCTTCATAACGTCAATACAGCAACGAGAACTTGTTCCGCCAGCTATGTTTCTGCTTGTGTCAATATTATCACTGTATATTATAGTACCATCATTTAACTTAATGTATGCTCTAGCTGAAATCTCAGTTTGAACACGACTCGCAGAAGAAGAAGAATTTATAAGATTTGCATAAAATTGAGTTTCATCACCGATTTGGTCTGCGAAACTATATGCTTTCTTTGCAGTTTTTCCACTATATTTTACATTTTCTGTATCGTAAACAAGTTCCTGTCCCTCTTCCACGAATCTGGTAGGAATCATTATTACACCTACTTCGGCAATTTGGCCTTTGTAGTTATTAACACCTAAATCCACTGTAAAACGAATATCTGCAGCTCCATTAGTTCTTACGGATGCACCAATTACATCAAGAGCTTTTTCATATACAGTTATATTTTCTTCCTCGATGTTAGTTGTAAGATTGGAAACCTTGGTTATACCTCTTACATCGGAAACTTCAACATTTGCAAATTCAAAGCTAGTTGCAGAAATTTCCGCATCATCTTTTGTTTGAAAATTGATAGTCATAAGTTTGCTGCTTACTTTATCGGATATAATTGCAAAATCAATTACGCCATTTGACTCGCTGATAATTTGTTCACTTTCAATCTCTTCAACCCTATTTACCTTCGCTATTGAAGAAGAAATAGAAACACTTTCAATGGTAAATTTGCTATTATCATAATTTATTCTTCCAAATAAACCGCCAGCTCTTGACGGCGAATCTATACATACGGAAACCTCATACATTTCGCCTTTAATTGCCTGTGAAGAACCGACAAGAGAAATATTAATAGGTTCTTCAGCTGCAATACTAACAACTAATGTACTCATTAAAATTAGCATTACAAGTAATACTACTATTGCCTTTTTCATAAACTTCTACCTCCAAAGTTTTATTTATATATAATTGTTTAGCCTTTTGGGAGTTATCCATTATTGAAAATATGGTGCTTTGGAATATACATGTGCAACACTAAAAGAAGAACCATTTAATACTATTTCAGTGCCACCAATTTGACCTTTTGTATGTGTATCATACTGTCCAGTTTTCAAACCAAACACCCACTTAATTCCTTCATAACTGATAGCGGTATTGATTCTATGCTCATGACCAACAAATACAGCTTCAGTATTACAGTTTCTTGCAAAATCCAAAATAGATGAAACTATATTTGTATCAGGTAAGGCACTGCCCTTTGAACCAAAATCGCCGTTGGCGTTTTCTCCAATTGTATATGTATCTGATAAATTTTCGGCATAAAGTTTATCTGCTTCAACAAAGTCAGCAGTTTGAATATGGAAAGCCATAAATGAAGGAACTTCTTCACCTTGAGCAGTTTTGATACGTTCCGCTTTTGCTTCAAACATTTCAATCTGGTCATCATAAATACCAGCAGTTGTAGTAACAACTCCTTCGGCATTCTTAGAACCGTTTGTATCAATCATATTTAATACGCGGACAAGTTTATCACCCGTAGCAATACCTACAGTGAAATTGCCATTTCCGGTAACATCGCCACGCTCAAAAACGCAATATTCACTGTTTGTAAACTGCTCACATTGCCAATCAATACCCTTAGCTGATTCGTTATCATGATTACCGAAAATCGGAATCCACGGAATCTTGAACGAATCCATAGTATCACATAACCATTGCATGCTTGTGCCTTCATCATCAAACTCGCCATATACGTTATCTCCGGTAAGTATGATAACGTCAGGCTTCGATTGTGCTATTACAGAGCGTATGTGATTACCGCACAATGCTTCCATATTTTCAGGTTTCCACAAATTGCTTGAACTTTCATTAAGTCTATCTTCAGTACGTGCCTGTGCAGAATCTATAATTTGAGTATCGGTAAGCTGCAATATTTTAATGTCAGTATTTGCTCTTTCTTTGCCTAGTTGTATTACGAAATCGCAACCGTCGAACTGAGTTCCATCAGTCGCAGTTTTTTTTAACAATGTATATTCCGTTCCAGTCCATTCTGTAATTTTATAAGAAATGCTATCAAGTTGTATTTCATTAACAGTTGCAGAATCACACGCAAGAATCTTACCGTTTTCATCACTGCTTACGTTAACGGTATATCTTAGAATATACACATCATTAGGCAATAAGGTAGCTCCATCAACATCACCTGTTTTCTTCGGCCAAGAAATATTTTGTCCGTCATTTACAAATCCGTTTCCGCTAACAAAGGTAAGTCCTTCAGGTAACGTTTCTGTATATTCAATATTGCTAATCGGTGTAGAACCGGTATTACGAATAGTTACTATATAATCAATGGTATCACCCATATATACATCTTTGCCGGGTGCTACAGAAGAAATTCTGTCAATTGCTAAATTTCCGCCTTCAACAACAAACAATAGTTTAGAGCGAAGTGCACTAACATCCCGTTCATCTATCACAGAGTCCAGATTAACATCGGCACTTTGTGCAATATTAGCCTCACTGTTATCTAATGAAACTGCTAATCTTACAAGGTCGCAGATATCAATCGAATTGTTCTCATCCGCATTAACATTGCCTAATACGGCATTTGCATCGCCAACTGCGGTTAATGTAATATCATCGAAACATAAACTACCAGCCGCCGCCTTTATAATATTAAAATTAAAGGTCGTGCAGTTACCGGAATCAAATGTTATCTCAACATCTTTCCAATCAGTATGCTTAGTAACGAAAGCATAACCCCATCCATACTTTTGGAAAGTATTACCTTCAACATTACCTTCTTGTGTATAGTTAAGATTTGAAAGGTCGATAGAATTACCATCCAATAATACCTTGAGAGCAGAAGCCGTCCAACCTGAATCCGCATCATGCTTCATACGCATTGATAAGGTGTATACTGTGTTGGGCTCGATTATAACATTCTTTTCAAGCTTTACTGAATTATTAGTACCTGCATCTGCGGTAAATGTAAACTCGGCATACTGATTATCAGCATCAGAAATAATATTAGAAGTGATTCCATTTCCTAAAGCAAATCCATACAAGGTATCCATTTCAAAATCACCATTTGGGATAGTTCCAGGCTGAATCGGGTCTAACTCTAATTTAACGTTATCAAGCATTGCTACAGCACGCGGATAAATAATATGCCAACCAATTGCAACATAATTGTTTTCACCGGAATTAAACGACAAAGTATAAGTATGCCATTGGTTTGTTTCTGGTGTTGCTAAATGAATAACTCCGTCACCTTCATTATTATCATGTGTAGAAATACTGCCGCTATCGTACTTTATGTTTTCGGGAATTGCAAAATCTTTACCAAATGAAGCAACATCACCTGAATAGGTAACACCACGTACACTTATACCGCAGCCTTGCCATACAGATAAAGCACCTAAGTTTTCAGTTGTATCGGTAATGTTCGCATCAATGCTGAAAATATAATTTGTATTTGGGGCAACTTCAAATATTCTATATAACGAACTATTGCGACTTGTGCTAGCAGCGGAAGTTTTCGAAATTTTTACCGCTTTATTAATACCAACAAGATTGAAAGAATTTAAATTATTGCCTTTGGTGAATTCATTAATTGAATCTGCTGACTCAAAATCGCACTCAAAATCATAAGATTTTTCTTTTAACGAAATGTTATCAAGTCCTAATACCACATCACCCGCATAAATAATGAAGTTGGCTACTACAACATAATCGTTTTCACCTGAATTGAATGAAACACTATAATTATGCCATTGATCTTCTGCTTCTGCACCAAATCCGATTTTGCCGCCCCAACCGGGTGAAACTATTCCGTTTGGCACATTCTTTATTGCAGATTCTGCCGAGTTCCAAACAACTCCGTCATAACATACGTTATTTGCATTTTCTAAAAGCGAAGTCCACTGATTTGATGCTGCGGTAGCACTTGGAGCACTACCAACAAAGAACGCACCGCCACCATAAGCGTTAATAATAGTAGTATTTTCATTTTTATTTGTGATTTTAGCATCAAAAGAATATGTGTAATTTGTGTTGGGATTTACAGGAATAATCTTATAAAATCCGTAATCAAATGTTACCTGTGTTGCACCGCCTAAGGTTGTAAAATCAAGTTGGATAGCTTTATCATCACTTTCCCTATCTACAAACGAAACTGCTCCATCTTGTGTAGCTTTAGCACCTTTAGTCAAGCTTGTTGGAAAAGAGCCATTGTTAAAATCATAGTAGAAATCTGATGATGTTTCATTAAATGAAATATTATCAAGCTCCAACCCAACACTAGCTGCATAAACAATTAAATTTGCTACTACAACATAATCGTTTTCACCTGAATTGAATGAAACACTATAATTATGCCATTCATCTTGAGCTTCTGCACCATAACCGATTTTGCCGCCCCAATCGGATTGAAATGCTATTCCGCTAGACAAATTCTTTATTGCAGATTCTGCCGAGTTCCAAATAACCCCGTCGTAACATACGTTATTTGCATTTTCTAAAAGTGAAGTCCATTCACTCGATGCCGCAGTTGCACTTGGAGCACTACCTACAAAGAAAACGCCGCCTCTATATGCGTTGATAAAATCTTGATGATTAATGTTAGTAATTTTAGCATCAAAAGAATAGGTATAACTTGTATTGCGTTTTACAGGAATTATTTTATAAAATCCATAATTAAATGTTGTCTCTGTTGCTCCGCCCAAAGTTGTAAAATCAAGTCGTACAGCTTTGTCGCCATCACCCTTATCAACAATAGTCAAGCCATTCGAAGCTTTGGAGCCCATTGTTAAATCATTCGGGAATAATCCATCATTAAAGTTGTAAACAAAGTTAGATGTAACAGGTTTCAAAGACACATTATCCAACATTACAGAAGCACGGGCGTAGAGAATGTGCCATGCAACAGCAACATAATTATTTTCTCCCGAATTAAAAGATAAAGTATAAGTGTTCCAGTTGTTTGTTTTGGCAATATTAAAATGCACAACGTTGTTAGCATCATTATCGTATGTTGTAAGGCTGTTACCATCACATTTTAAATTTTCCGGAATTGCAAAATCACTTCCATAAGATGGAACATCTCCAGAATAAGTGACCCCACGAATGCTGATACCGCAACCTTGCCATATAGTTAAGGAAGAAGCATTCTCCATTTTATCTGTGACATTAGCATCAACAGTAAACACATAATCTGTGTTAGGTGCTACTTCGAAGATTTTATATAGAGAACCTTGAATACTTGTATCAACGTCTCCTTCTCTATCGAATTTAATTACTTTATTTTGTGAGTCGCTCTCTTCTGTAACTATTTCGGCAGATGAAAGTTCACTACCTTTTACAAAATCTGATAAAGCATTATCACCCTCAAAATCTTGCATGTATAATTCTGCGCTATTATTTGCGACAGAGGTTTCCTGCGACGACTGTGAGGATACCGGAAGAATCACCGTAGAAACCATTAATGCCATTATTGTCAATAAAGAGATAACTGTGCATAGTAACTTTTTCATAATAAGACCTCCAAATATATTTTGAAATAATTTATATCACACGTCACGCTTAAAATAGCCTTCGTGTTGAATAGGGTTTTTACCGTTTGCTTCAATTATACCCATAATAACCTTAGCAACTGCTCGCTGGCTTTCATCGGTATCAGAAAATGCGTTTATGTATTCCTTAGCAAACGGGATATCATAAAGTTTATACGGGTCGCCAAAAGATGTAAAAATAAGATTCTTTGCGCGGAAAATATATCCTCTCCATAAATGGAATATGTTTTTCCAACCAACACGCATTGTTCCACCGTGATAATTCATAACGTCGAGGAAATAATTAACCAACACCGCATCATAATTTTCAACAATTTTCTCTAACTCGTAATGCTGAGGTGTTGTAAGAACTTCAACAGTGTGCCCTTGCTTTTCAAATTCTGATTTCATCGCATCGGCTTCTTTGCCTGTAGGATTTGCACCGTACCTTAAATCCACAACATTAACAAGAAGGATTCTACTGTTTGGTTTTAGATTCAGAGGTAAAATGCTCTCGAAATCTCTTTCTATTACAATACTTTTATCAGCAATTTCCTGAGCAACAACACTCAAAGGCCTTTTAATCTCAATTTCATCAATGATTTTTTGCTGATCCTCGAAAAGTCTAACACTTTCTTTTAGTTTAACAATACGTTCAACAGCGTCTTTCAAGCGCTCTATCGATAGCATTCCGTTATTAACTGCATTGGTGATATTTTGTATATCATTCTTCTCGCTACCGAGAACCATATCACCACCAGCCGCCAAGAAACGTGGGGCCAATTCCTCAATTGGACACATCGCACATGCGCCAACCATGCTCAAAGCATCTGAAACGACACAACCTTCAAATCCTAATTCTTCTTTCAAAAGGTCGTTAATGATGCTTTTACTTATAACAGCGGGTGGACAACCTAAATACTCATCAACATCCTTTTCACAAAAAGGTAATGCAGAATGACCAATCATTATCGAACTTACACCTTGCCGAATAAGTTCCTTGTAAATTCTACCAAAAGTGTTCATCCACTCTTCTCGGCTAAGGTCATTGGTTATTGTGCAAAAATGCGAATTGCGTTCATCAATACCTTGACCGGGGAAATGTTTTGCCGTAGCAGCCATTAACCCGTTTTTCTGAAATCCCCTTATCTGTGCACCTGTAATTTTAATTACATGTTCAGGGCTATCGGAAACAGCACGGACACTTGTTTCGGAAGAACGGAAATTCAACGATAAATCACATACAGGTGAAAATGTCCAATGAAAACCATTCTTTCGTGCTATAGCGGCGGTAATCGCCGAGGATTCTTCAGCAAGTTCAATACTATCCGCTGCGCCTATAGCCATAGCTTTTGGAATTGCCCCAGCACCATCCATAACACTTCCGGGGCCGAATTCAACATCTCCGCAAATTATCGGCGGAAGCTTTAAATGCTTATTTGCAATTTCAACACATTTTTCAATCATATGTGCAGACTTGTTTGAAAAAAATAAACCGCCAGGTTTTTTTTCGATTATCATTTTTTCGATTTCTTCGATATCCTTTTCAGGTGATACGAAAGGACAAATAACTTGACCTATTAGTTCATCCAAAGTTAAATCGTCGATATTGAATTTCATATGTCACATCCTCAAATGGAAAATTTTGCCATATTTGTTTTTCTTTAAAAAGCGAATTTTTTAGAATCAAACGACCTAATTTACGCGAAAATGCACGATATTATATAATATAGGTGATACCAATCCGAAATTATTTTACCATTTTCACAACTTTTTTTCAATTAAACTTTTTTCACACAAAGAATATAAAACTTAAAAAAATTGCCATTTTCCTTGACAATTTTAAAAGTTTTTATTATAATTATTACGGTAAAATTAGTCGAATTTACCTATGAAATAATAAAAACATCAACATCACTTATAATGCTTGCTAAAAGGCTTTAAGGAGCGGATTAATATTGAGCAAAAAAGCACCTGTCCCCTTTTATTCGATAAATGACATACGGTTAAATAGCGATAAAATTAAAAAGAATCAGCAATATCCCTATTCCGTTTTAACTTGCGGTGCAACACATGAGGGGGTTATAAACCACAAAGGAACCAATGATTATATGTTTACATATATTCATAAAGGAAGCGTATCGCTTATAAATAATAAGGGAGATTTAATCGAAGAGATCTATGCCCCCGCGGCCATTATAATTCATCCTTTTGAACCCCAAATATTAAATTTTCTTCCAAGTAACTCTGACTCGGACGAAAACGAGCGATATTGGTTCCACTTTCAAGGAACCGAAATAGTAAACCTATTAAAAAGTTTAAAAATATACGACAAACGAGTTTTCTTTTTTAAAAATGAAAATCAAGAAATAATAGAACTTATTAACAAGATTTATTTCGAATTCCTTTCTCAAAAAGAACAGTGTGATTGTTTTTGCATGGCATACCTTATACAAATTTTGTCAACAACAGCAAGAACATATATCGAAAATAAATTTGTCACAAAAAACAGTAAACTTGAACCAGCCATACAATATATGCACCGTCATTTCGCCGCTCCCATTACAGATAATATTCTTGCAGAACTTTGTTCAATGAGTATTCGAAACTTTATACGTATTTTTAAAAACACATATCATACAACTCCGCATAAATACTTAATAAATCTTCGTATTTCACATGCTCAATCGCTACTTTCAACCACAGAAAAAAGCATAAATCAAATAGCTTTCGAAGTAGGATACGAGTCCTCTACCCACTTCATTAATTCGTTCAAACAAATCGTGGGTATTCCTCCCAATCAACTTAGAAATCGTTCAGTGCATAATCAAAATAACTAAGCGGTAATTATGGAAACGTTTTAACAAATCAACTTTTAAAAATAGAAAAAGCTTGTCTTTCAATGAAGAATGAAGACAAGCTTTTTTATTATATTATTTCAACTTTTACATTATGAACTTTACCATCATTAAAATCTGGCAGTATATTGCCATCAAAAATTTCATCATCAATAGCAATACTCATTTTACCATTTGGTTTGTAATTTTTAATGCTTATTTCGTAGGTTGCGTTTCTGAATACACGGTGAATCTTAACGTCCTGCCATTTATCAGGTAATACAGGGCGTATGGCTAAACCATTATACTCCGCCTGAACGCCGAGCATATATTCGACAACGCCCTTGAAGAGCCAACCGCAAGTACCTGTAACCCAATGCTGTACAGTCTCACCCGCACGGAATTCGTTTTCGGGCCCCAAGAACATATTGGTGAACGCATAGGGCTCAACACCCGAGTGGTCGTAGTGGTTATCGGGGTTATCAGGCATCATTTTCTTAAGGGTTTTTAAAGCAGCATTACCGTTACCTAAATGGCAGTCGGCAACAAGCTTGAATGCACAACCGTGGTTATAAACCGAGCCATTTTCGTAACAACCTTTTTGGAAATAGGTCATTCTACCAATTTTGTCGTCACCCTTGCTGTAGCTTGGAAGTTGTTGAATATAGCCATATGAGCAACAAAGGTTGTTTTCGATAAATCCCATAAGCTTTTCAGCTTCTTCACCTGTTACAATATCGGCAAGAATTGCCCAGGTTTGTGGGTTTAGGTACATTTGACCTTCTTCGCTGTCGTAAGAGCCTACCCTCTCGCCGTAGTCATTAAAGCCGTAAATAAAATGATCCTTATCCCATCCGTTTTCAAGGATGGCTTTTTTCATTTCAACTATTTTAGCTTGGATGATATTGGCATCTTCCGTTTTGCCTAAACGGTTTAAAAGCTCAACAAATTCACCGCAGCACTTAACAGTGGCTTCACTGAGCCATAAGCTTTCACCCTTACCCAAAATACCGCAAGCATCAATAGAATCGTTCCAGTCAGAACCGCCCCAAAGAGTAAAGCCCTTTTCGCCAACGCCGTCTTGTAAGAAGGAAGCTGCTCTAAACATATGGTCTAAAACAGTGCCTGTTTCATCGGATTCATAGTACGGACAAACTTCATCAAGTATAGTATAATCGTTGGTTTCTTTTATGTACTGAATAACGGTTGAAATCATCCAAGAAGAACAGTCGCGTGCGTCGGTCAAAGTGATGGGCATCCAACCGCGAATATAGTTACCGTTGGGCATAATAAATTGCATAGAGTGTACTATTTTCTCGCGTGCATCCTTGGCGTCCATTGCAACAAATGCCGAGATATCCTGCATCATATCACGAGAACCGCGGAACCATAGGCGAGTCCAGGTTTTGCCAAGCTCTAATTGACGTTTAAGCCAGATATTAACACGGCGGTCGATTTCTTGGTCTCCTGTTGATATGCAAATTTTATCGTTGTACATATCTGCCTGCTGCTTTTGATATTCAAGATTTTGCTTAAATGTTTTTTCATTTAAAAGGGATTTGTGACGGGTGGCATCCTCTAATGAATTTGCCGCACCCATACCAAAGCGATAAACCTTTTCTTCACCGGCTTTGAGCTCAAGGTCGAACTGCAAGGCAACACCGTTATCAAAATCAAAGCAAGAGCCACGGTTTAAAAGTTTTTTGGTTTTAAGGCCCTGTGGATTTGTGAGATTACCGTAGGTGCCTAAAAAATAGCGGTCAGCCGCTTCAAAGGCAACTGGCTTTTCTTCACTTGCCAAGAATTCGTATATATAATCGGTAGGCATATTCATACCTTCTTCGGATACCAAAACACCGTTTAAATCATCACAGTAATCGCCCTTGACGTAGCCGATGTAATAGGTGACTGTTGAGAAGAAATGAGCATATGGATAAATCGATAATGACTTTGTTTTATCGGTTTTGTTGGTAAGCTTTACTTCCCAACATTCCATTGTGGCATCTTGCGGCACAAAAATTGTTATTTCGCAAAGAAGACCGTTGTATTCGGAAATAATTTTTGTATATCCCATACCTACGTGTGTTTCGTGAAGGGTAAAAGGAAGGTCGTTATAATTACGGTTAGCCGAATAGCCTTCACCTGTAATATTATCACGGATGAAAATATGTCGGTTGTCTCCCTTGCTTGTAAACTCGCGAAGCTTATCGTTCTTATCGCGTACAAGGCTTAATCCAAAACCGAATTGATCTATATCCGAAATGAATTTATCATTCCAAACAAAGTTGTACCAAGGCCTTTTAGGCGACAAAAGGTCGGTAATTATATATTCTTTTTCCGCGTCATTAAAATATCCTGGTTTCATACTACACTCTTGTTACTCAACCACATCAAAAACTCTTACATAATCAACAACAAATGTATCCCCTGCTTTTGCAGCAGCTCTCGCTTCATCTGTAGCTGTATATAACGAACTCCTATAACCATCTACTTCTGTTGAAAGCAAAATGAACTGCGGTGTATGCGAAACAGGAGCAGTAATCATTTCACCATCTTGTTCGCCGTCAACATAAAATGTATATCCCTCTGGTGTCCAAAGCATACCAAAAGTATGATATTCATCAAGAGATATATCAAAATCTCCGCCTGTACTAACCTGTTTATGGTCAACTCCATAACCGTCGTAATGATTTGTATGCGGTATCAATTTGCCAGGTGTAAAACTTTCCATTATATCATTTTCTACACCCGAATATTCCGGATTAAGAGTGGAACCTATAGCTGGAGCTTGAAGCCAAAATGCGGACCACCAACCATTATATTTTTGAAGTTTACAACGGCACTCAAAATATCCGTATTTCTTCATAAATTTAGGCTCATTCAACTTACCAATTGGCCACACTAAACCCGGATTACCTCCGCCACCGCCGAAAACACCGCCAAATAGAGCTTCATCTGTATGCGGTGCATCCATATAGTTATAACCTGTTTGGATTTGGCAAGAACAAATCTCTCCATCCTTCTCATATATTGAGAACACAGCATTTGAATTCCCGTCCAATTTTACGCCATCTTTTTGAAAAGTTTTGTGTCTTTTACCCATTATATGTAATCGGTAGTCCCATTTTGTTGTATCGAGCTCTGTTCCATCAAACTCATCACTCCATACAAGTTTAAAATTCATATTATCAGGTAATAAAGAAGGTTCGTGACCTTCAACATTGAATTTTTTCATAGATATTTCCCTTTCATATTGTAATTCTTATTTTATCCCTATGTATTATACCATACTGCGCATCATTCTTGAATATATTCTATGCCTATACCTATTCAGGAATGATGGGATACAACTGAATTGTATTTCCACCATCTACCACCAATTCAGCACCAGTTGTATTACGAGCAAAGGCCGCAAAATAATATACTGCATCGGCAACATCTTCTCCAACCGCAACATCGCCGAGAGGAGTAAATCGTGATGGAACATTAGCATAAAACTCGGGATTCTTCTCCCAACGGTCGGTTCTTATCATTCCGGGTAGAACCGCGTTCACACGGATATTGTATTTACCGAGGTCAAGCGCCATAGCTCTCATCATTCCGAGCTGGACTATCAGATAAATACGGGTCTATCATTATTTTATATCCATCTTTTTCAAATAAAAGTCCCGCTTGACCCAACCATATACATTGCATAATATCACCCCATTGACATTTTTTTTATTATATTATAATATAATACTTATCCGAATAATACAATTTTCTTGGCTAATTTATTAGAAATCTTATCTTTTTTCAGGAGGTGTACTATGGTATTGCCAAACATTATTGCAACAGGAATATATGATTCGAAAGTCGCACTTAAAAACACATCTGTGACTAAAAACAGAAAAACAACTATGTTTGAAATCGAACTGCCAATTACAGAAGCCGGTATTTCATATATCAATTCAAATTCTACAACAATTTCACGTAATATGATTATTTGCGCTAAACCCAACCAAATTCGGCACACGAAATTACCTTATAAATGTTATTATGTCCATATGATTGTTGACGATGAGCAATTACATAATGTATTAATAAAAACGCAAGATTTTATTTTCACAAAAAAATATGACTATTATGAAGAATTATTTACCAGAATAATAAAGTATTATAATTCTTTATCTAATAACGAAGAAATAATTTTGCAAAGTCTCATATTGGAATTAATTTATGCTATAACTATGGATATCTATACAAATTTAAATGCCAAAAAATCAATAAAAGGTGTTTTTTTAATTGAAAATGCCATTAAATATATCAAAGAAAACTTAACTGAGGATTTAAGTCTTGAAACTATATCGAAAAAAATGTCACTTAGCCCCGTTTATTTTCATAAAAGTTTTAAATCCGCAACAGGCAAAACCTTACGTGAATATATTGAAGAACAACGAATCAAAAAGGCTATTCATTTATTACAAACAACCAATTATACTCTAACCAAAATTGCTTATGAATGTGGGTTCTCTTCACAAAGCTACTTCAGCTATGTATTTAAACGCAGAATGAAAAAAACTCCCAGAGAATATATTCAAGAATCTTACGTTAAATATCAATTGTAATTATATTTGATATTTTATTTTATAATGCAACTTGCAAATAACAATATTGTAAGTAAAGCACATAATCCTAAACAATCAAAAATTTAACTTTTTGATTGTTTAGGATTTGCAACGACAACCGTTTTTAGCTTTATTCTATTCTGAAATTTTTTCGAAAGCAAAAATTCTAAAATCATATGGATTAAGCTTTCTTGCCTCTTCAATAGCATCTACTGCTTCAGCTTTCTTGTCGAAACCAAGTAAAGCAAATGCTTTAAGAATATAACCATCGGTAAGATTATTCTTTTCAATGTTATATTCGAATGGCATTGGAGATGGTGAACCAACACCATAATAAGTTCTTAAATCCTTATTCACGATGAAGTTTTCAGCAACAGAAAGCATTTCATCTAATACTGCCTTAGCTTCTGCTTCGTTTCCTAATTTCTTAAGTGCTAATGCACGGAAAAGTGAAATTTCAGAAACTGCAGCCTTATAGATAGCAGCTTCCTCAAACGCTTTTTGTGCCTTTTCAGTTTCGCCTTGCTTTTCATAAAGCGAACCTAAGAAATAGAAAATATGAGCCTCTTGATTGAAGAAGGTTTTTGCTTCACCATAAGACTTAGGCATATTAACGCCATCAAAATAAACTTTTTCAGCCTTAGCAGAATCGCCGTTTTCCATAAGTTCTTTACCGTAAAGAACGTGCATCCATGCATGTTGCTTTGTAAGCTTACCTTCGCCGCCCTCGTAAATGTGGAAACGCTTAATACGAGCCAATTCAATAGCTTCCTCAAAGTTACCAAGTTGTGAAACGAGAGTTAATTTATCAAGATAGCAGTCATCACGTTCAGCAAGAAGTTCAGGATACTTTTCGTAAACCGCAAGTCTTTCCTCAGGTGTGTAGTTCATATTCTTGAGTAATTGCTCATATTCAAGAAGAAGTCGTGGATCATTCTTATATTTAAGGGCGTTTTCAAGACAAACCTTTGCTTTCTCAGCGTTTCCTGCTTTATCAAAATAATAAAGTGAAAGGTTACGCCAAATTTTACCGTGAGTATTATCACGCTTTAAGCCCTCTTCCCAGATATTTGCCGCATCTTCATAACGGAATCGGTCATAATAGAGAGAACCTAAATAGTAGCAAGCATTTGCTGCCGTATTATCATTTTCAATCGCGTATTTAAGAACATCTATATCCTCAAGGCGTGATGGGAAGCAATAGCTTGTATCCATTGCCTCTGCAATTTTTATGAATGCGGTGTTCTTCTTGCAGAATGCCTTATAATACTCAACAAGCGGATATTCACCCTTATAGAAATCAAGAGCATATAGCGCATCTTCATAGAATCCTGCTTTAATATAATCACAAGCAACATCAATAATGTTTTCTGCTTTTTCTGCAAACTGTACAATATCCGCATCCATATTTGCAAAATGAGAATATTCTATCATCGCAAAAAGGTCAAGTAAATCATCTTTAATATTTACTTCTGCCAACTTCTTAGCAGCATTCATATCAATTCTACGAAGAATTGTGGTTTTAAGGTTTTGTGCCTTAGTATGACCGTAGTTAAGACCTATAGACTCGTTAAGTTTTTCTAATGCAGCGATATATTCGCCATTCTTACAGTCAAGACAAGCAAGCTCGAACATTGCAGCGCTTCTATGAGTATAGTTCCAAGCAGCCTTATAAAGAATATCGTAAGCATCTTTGTTTTCGCCTAAATATTCAAGTGCTAAACCCTTAAGATAGAACGCCTCTGTATCTGTTGGGTGTTCGTTACGCATTGTAAGACGCTTAATTGCAACATCACAATATTCTACACACTTTTCGAATTCGCCATTCTTAAGGCAAAGACGAGCCACAGAAGTATTACAACGAATATCACCTGCGTCTCTGCGAATACCCTCAAGATAATATGCTTCAGGCTTATAGTTATGTTGTTTGTACTGTTCAAGGTGGTAACCGTTAATATAAAGTTCTTCAACAGTATCAATTTCTGAGGGACGTTTTACAGGCATGCGTGGGTCGATAGGTTGTTTTTGACCTCTTACATAAGGTGTGTAAGAAACAAGTACCTTACCCGCGTTGCTAATAAGAGAAACGGTAATATCGTTAAAACAGGTATCTCCCATATCGATTGTCTTCATATAGGAAACATCGGGTGTCATATTGCTGGTTTCGGTAAAGAGAACCTTATCCTTAGCAGATACGCGAACAGTAGCATTCTTAAATTCACCTGTTACGTTAAAGCCAAAGAATAAACCGTCTTCGTGTTTTTCCATATTAAGAGCCGCATCAATAGTAGCATTCTTAACTTCGCCAATATCGCGAATCGGATACCAATATTGTTCAAACTCTCTTGACTCATAAGGAGCAATCCAAGTAAAGTCAGGTTGGTTATCTGTATAAACACCAGTCATAAGTTCAATGTAAGGACCGTTTTCATCAGTAAGGTTATTACACCACATATCACCGAAATCACCGATACCCCAATGCCACATTTTCTTGCCGGGTGAAATATGATGGTTAGCAACGGTGGCTATGCCCTTCTTAATGCCAACATCATAACCTGCGATAAAGTCCATATCAGACTGACCTTGAGAAATAAGGTAAGAAGATGGAACTTTAACTGCACTATAATGTGAAAGGTCTGTACCCTCACCAAAATCATAAGGACGAGCGGTTTTATAAACACCCTTTGCAATAGGCCATTCAAGAACTGCTCTTCTGTCATGGTCATTAACCCATTCACAGTCAGGCGGGAAAATAGTTCTGTAATCATCATTTACAGGAACAGCAAGGTTTGCCCACCACATAAAAATTTGGGGGAATGCAGTTCTATTATAAACACGAATTTTAGCCTTAATATAGCTTCTACCCTTATCAAGAGTAATACCTGCCATACCCTTCATTCTGTTAAAAGGCTCAACCTCGCCTGTCCATACAGTTTTGCCGCCATCGGCATTTTCTTCAATAACTGCTTCTAAAGGCATATATGTTGTAGGTCTATGATGCTGAGGCCAGTTGAATTCAATACCACCAGAAATCCAAGCACCTGCCAGACCAACGAGGGCTGGCTTAATAACTTCGTTGTTATAAATAAAATCGTGAGAACCAACTTTATCGTAACCGTTAAGAATTTTACCGCCGATAGCCGGTAAAACCTGAGTTTTTATGTATTCATTTTCAAGGGTGAATACATCATACTCAACGTCCTTTTTCTCATCGGTAATACCGTCAGAATAAGGGATAGGATAAAGTCTGCCCGAAGCGCCCTGATAAGGCTTGTTCTCAAAAAACATAGGTAAATCATTTGCCTTTTTAGGAATATATGTGGGGATAATTTGTTTGTGCTTTTTTACGTTTACTTTACTCAATTTCATAACTCCTATCAAATATATTTTCACATACTTATTTTAATGTTTAGTTTAAGAGTTTGAAAGATAAAAAATCATGTAAAAAAGCACAAGATTTTTTGTTTGAATAAAATAAAAAAATACTGTATAATAATTTTGGGTGATTATATGGTTGGTATTTTAATCGATTCAAAATATTCTGAGAGCCTATGGTGTAAAAGTTTATACGATAGTCTTACCGAAAGATTACGTCAGAAAAGAATACCTTTTTGCGAGGTTTTTGATAATATTGATAAAGAACTTGAAACTATCTTTGTTATCGCCTCTGACCGTGAATGGACCATATCAGCAATAACACAGTTAAATCAAAACGGTATTAAACCTATTTTAATTTGTAATCAGACAGAAAAATTATCAGGTTGTATTTACAGTTGTGTCTGTTCAGACATTAACGCCTCTATGAAGAATCTTTTGGATACGCTAAAAACAAAGGATAAAAGCCGAATCGCCTTATACGGGATAAATACCGATTCAATTTCCGATATAAGCCGTGTTGACAGTCTACTTAATTGGCGCGGTGAATATTTTGAAACTATGAAAATATTTAACAATAACGGCTCGCTTCAAAACTGCTTTGATGAATTTTACGGCCACATTGATGAATTTGATGCAGCAATATGTGCAAACGATTTTGCCGCCGTCTCATTAGTTAGAAACCTAAAAAAAACATCACCTGAAAAATTAGAAGATTTTTATATAATAAGTTGTGTTAAAACTCAAATATCGAGTTATTATTGCAAACATATTTTATCACTTAATATGAATTTCGACCAATACGGGAAAGCTGCAGTTTATGTATATAATGCCCTTAAAAAGCACCCATATCTTTCAGGAATTACCACAAGAGTTTTATGGTCACTAGATAGCACTGACATTTCAGGAGATAGAAAAAATGTTTCTCTAAATCTAATATCAAGTAAAGATGCTTTTTATGAAGATAAAGAACTCAACGAAATGCTGATTGTAGACAGAATTCTTAAATCTTCCGATGAAGTGGAAACGAAGATTATTAACAGTTTACTTAATGGCAGTACATATGAACAGATTGCTGAAAATTGTTTTTTAACTGTAGGTGCAGTTAAATACAGGATAAATAAAATTGTCAGCGACAGTGGAGCTAAAGATAAAGAAGAAATCATTTCATTGCTTAAAAAATATATTTATCAGGAGAATTAGAATAATGATAAAATACGGTATCATTGGTGCGGGTTGGCGTAGCGAATTTTATCTTAGAATTGCAAATTTAGTTCCCGAAGCGTTTTCTGTTTCAGGCATTTATATACGAAACCCAGAAAAAAGGAAAGAGTTTTCAAAGAAATACAATGTGCCGATCTTTGATAATTTAGATGCTTTATTAAAAACAGATTTTGATTTTATTGTTTCTTGTGTAAATAAGGCTTCAATTTGCGAAACAGCACAAATGCTTGCGGATAAGGGTATTGCAGTCCTAACAGAAACGCCTATAAATACCGATAATTTAAAAGGAAGAATTCAGGTTGCTGAACAGTTTCGTTTAATGCCACGGAATCAGGCTTACAAAAAAATTATAGATAGCGGAATTTTAGGTGAAGTGCATCAGGTACAGCTTTCCTGCTGTCACGATTATCACGCTGCAAGCCTAATAAGATTTTTCCTTGATATAAAAGATGAAAAACCTGTGAAAACATCTGTTTGCTTACCCGATAGCATTAATAGATACAATTGTCGTAATGGATATATTAAACCTATAAATGTTGATTCCAAACAAAAAATTACGGTACTTAACTTCGGTTCAAAAACGGCTGTTTACGACTTCAATTTTGAACAATATTTCTCTAATATTCGTTCTTCAAGAATTGTAATCAGAGGCACTAATGGCGAAGTTATAAACAACTCTTGCACCTACCTTAAAGATGGTGTGCCACACACTTTCGAGTTAAAACGCAACTCTTTTGGCTCAGAAGAAAATCTCGATGGATATGCTCTATTAAACATTACCGGTAATGGTAAAATTCTATATACAAATCCATTTAAATACGCCAGACTTTCTGATGAAGAAATCGCAATCGCAACCTGTATTTTGAAAATGAAAGAATACACACAAAACGGAACTGAATTTTACAATACCGGCGATGCTTTCCTTGATAATATACTTATCTAATTTAGCTTAATAAGTTTTATTTAAAACATAAACATTTACCATATTATAAAATATAATACTGTTTCAAAATTAAAAATGCAGCAAACCAAGCCTTAATAACTAGTTTGCTGCATTTTAACTTGCATCAATATACTCGTTTCAAACCGCCACCACATTTTCCGCAGCGGTACTTTTTATAATTTATTATAACCTTAGTTTTCGTTTGATTTCAATGCCAAGTTAGTCGCCTTTTATTGCCCTTTTAATATACTAATTAATTGAATTTTTGTCTGGCTAAGATACATTCAACCACACGGTCGGCAATGATTCCTCTGTCACGCTCGACATAATATGCAAGCATAGGGGTAAGTAATTCTATGATTTTTTTCTTGTAAGTTTAGGCATCACCAATTGCTTACCGTAAAGATTTCTTGCGGTGTTTATTTGACGGGTAAAGCTTGTATTAAACGGACGGGCAACAATATCTTTGATAAGTCCTCTTGGAGCAATATCCATTGGTGAAAACTGTACGTTAGAGAGCAGTCCTGCTCCGTTATCAAAAATCGGGCAATACTAGAACTTTCCATTTTTCTCAATAACCGCTATGTTGTTGAGGTGTCTATCATCGTTTAAGAATAAAGCATCAACTTCAAAAAGCAATGTGAGATACTGCGGAAACTCTTTAAGACCTGTATACTCGGCGGTTGCTTCTGCAAGATATTGAATACGCTTTTTGTCACTGCTAAGCTTTACTAACTTTTCTTTTAAGGAAGTGCCGAGCTGACGAGAGAACAAATGGCTGAGCGTAATAATAGATTGACCGTCCTTCAAAAAGTTCTCGCTTGAGCAACCCGTTCTGAGGTTGGTGTACCCCGCCCATCTTAAAACGGTTGTTTTTTACTACATATTTTGTTAAAGTTAGCCAAAAATCAGGCATTGGTTTTTATTTCATCCATTTCACCCACCTTAAAACAAATTTTGTTCCATCTTTGATTCTATTATACACATTATCGGCAATTTGTCAAGTGTTTTTATAAAATAATTTAATTTGCCGATAAATTTGTTTTATCCACTAGCAAAAATTTTCGTACACAAATTATTAAGTCTCATTTTTAACACTATAGCAATGCTTATGTTATATCACTAATCATAGCGTTTTGTAATCAGATGCAGTAGATTAACAACGTTAAAAAACGAAAATAGGCGATAGAGACTGCTACTCCTCTATCGCCATTGTTATCATTATGTAATATTGAAATCTTTTGAAAATAATCTCGACATCATAATTGATGCATGGTAACCTCCGCTTTCGCCAACACCCTCTACAACTGTATAGTTTTTCTTAAGTATATCAAAAATACTTGTCATATTGTAACAAGTGTGTTTTGGGAAATTCATCAAATTATATATAAACTTATCATCGGATAATTCATATACTACACCTTCGTCAAACTGGGCTTTACCGGTTCCAATATCTTTCAAACCTAAAAGATCAGAACTGAAATCACGTTTAACAAAATACAAATTCCAACACCCCGTATAATCCGTTGATTTTTCGTCTCTAACAAAGTCGATAAAATCAAATTTTTCCTCAAAAGCTTCTGGGACTGATAAAAATTTTGCGTAAATAGCTTTAATGATTTGATATTTTGTATTTGTTTGAAAACCCCGAATTGTTTTAGGATTTCCATTACAGTTAAAAAATTTCAAATAAGCTTCATCATATTTCCCTAAGAAAGTATTACATTTCTGGCAAAGGGTTTTTGCAGTTCGTCCATTAGGATACAAAGGAATAGATAATCGTGTATCAAAAAATATTATCCGTTATTTCCTTAAGTGTTTCTCCTTTTCGGAGTCTTGCGCTAATTTCAGCATGCATATCAGGTGATTGCATCGTATCGACCATTTGAATTAAATCAACAGCAACAATGTCTTCGTTTCCAGTGCTTCTTGCCGGATAGTGTTCCTCGCTCATCTCGTCTTCAGAAAAGCAATTATCACACAATTTGCATTTATACTTATTCTTATCTAATACGTTCATACAAGAACACCTTTCTATCCCATTCATACTTCCGCCGAACGGGAATATTAAAACCCAAAAACAAACGAAATATAATTATTTAAAAAATCTTTTGATTTTATACAAAATATATTCCTTAGATGCTTTTCTAGTTATCTCACGAGTTATTTTATACTGTTCCTTTTTAGGCAAGTGATTAAATTGTATAATATCCTCGGTTGTGGGATAAAGACTGTTAAAAATTGTAATGTATATTTTAGTCGGGACTGGGTCAAAACCCAAATAATCCAACAAATCCAAGCAATAGCCGCCCATAAACACCACATCAGTGATGTAGCGCTCTATTTGACGCCCCAAAGCCAGTAAATCTTCCTCACGATTTTCTTTCTGGTATTTATCATATAGTTTTTCTATTTCGGGATATTCTTCTTCTAAATTGGGCTTTCGATTTTTAATATTGTTAATAATATTCAATAGCTTAAAATTTAGATTGATAAAGAAAACCATTTGAATAGATTCAATTAAAATATCGTTGTTATGATAAGTAAGTGACAAATGACTTAAATGAAAATCCTGCTTGTTTTCAACATAAAAATTATAATATTTTTGCGCTTTATTTCGTTCCTTTTCTTTGAAATCATCTCCTGTTATACCGTTAATTTCAATTTTTAGAACCTTTGAGGTTGCCTTGATATTTTGCGCACTTTCTATTCCATAATATAAATCTCTGATAACTTCATCACATCTGAAATCTTTTTTAATTTTGTGCTTGGAATACTTGATTTGGAGAATGTACAATGCTACAGCTGTTATTATTGTGCAAAGAATGTTTATTACATAATCATTAGTAAAAAAGGAATAAAGCATTATGTTGAAAGAACTATTATTGCTAAAAAACTCATTGAAATTAATAATATTAAAATGAATACAAATTTTCAACAAAAGAAACAGTATAATTAAACATAAAAGGAATACTACTAGCTTGAAATGTGATTTTTGTTCGCTGATAGTAGTTATATCACCAAAATCTATGTGATCCTTGTTCTTGGTTTTTTTGATTTTTCTATATTTTCTAACAATATGTAAAATTATCGCCAGTAGCATAGCAATAATGCTTAAAGCGAAAAAACGACTAAACCATATACTTTCACTCATTTCAGAGATAGCACAAAACAATAAAAGAATAGGATTTAAATACCCAATCTTTGTTCCAATATCTACTAACACATTGATGGCAAGTGATTGTTTAGGAGAAGCACTTTCACATTTCTTTCTAAACTTCTTGATAAGCAAAGAACATATCGGGAAAGTTACCAAAAACACAACAACCGTTATCCAACCTTCCATTTTCTTTTCTGCGCCAAGAGTTATTATAATGAAAACTGCCAATGAAATTAAAAATGTAGAAATACCATAGATATTTGAGTAAGCAGAATCCTTGCTATTTTCTATGTAGCAATTTTTTTCTTTAGGTTTTTTGGTTACCTTTTTTGCTTTCACATTAATTTTTGTTTTTCTTTTTGATTTTTTCTTCATTATACCATCCTTCTTTTTGCTGAAGATGTTACGCACGACTGCTATAACATATATTTTTTAATGATTTTATTATATCACACAAAGGCAACTATTTCCAGTATATTCAGGTATAAAAAGGTGGAGAAACATTAAACTCGCCGCCTTTCAATTAGATATATATACAAGTTCTTCTACACATTCTTTAATATTGTTAATTTTACAAACCTATTCATTTTGATTATCTGTTTTGAGTTGTTCGGTGATGCCTTTGCCAGTTTTGTATTGTGAGATGAGTGTATCAAACATTTCTTCTGCTTGTTTGTTGATGTCAGCGAGGGAATGGTTGAGTTTACAATCTAAAGCCCACGATGTATAAAAAACTTTTCGATAGTGTTTGATATACTTTAAATGCCGTTGACCCCAAACGCCGATGGTTCGCCACAAAGGTTTTCCATATAGTTTGTGCTACCGTAGAGTATTCTTATAATTTTTACTTCGTTTTCTTCTAAAACATAACAAAAACCCTTGTAGCGAATGTTATCTGCTACAAGGGTTTTTGTCATTTATTTAATTGCTTGATAACGGTTCATTACAAAATCAACAATCACCTGAGATTTTACTTTCATATTAAGTTTGCTGATAATTTTTTTAATCATCCGCTCTGTTACTTCTCGTAAATATTCCTTATATTCAGGATACTTTTCCATCAACTCATTGAAGAGAGTGATTAAAAGGTCGTTTGCGGATTTGCTTGTGGGATATCCACGGGCAATAAGTGCCATATTGTTATCGAAGTTTGGTGCAAGGCCTAAAAGCTTACCGCTCTTAACATCACGCATTAAACCGAAGTTTCCTGTGTGTCTATCAGGGTTAGCGGTTATAGTATCAAGGAAAATCATCTTAATATAATCTGGAATCGCTTTGGGGCAAAGTTCCTTTAGCTTTTCAACAACCTTAATATAATCTTCCTCGTCACCCATAAAGGATGAAGCCGGTTCAAATATAACCTTTGCCGAATCGGTAAAATCAAGCGATTTAACGCATTTATCACCTTTCTCGTAATGAGCCATATTCATCTGGAGCGCCTTACCCAACTCATAAACGAAAAGCTCTGAGAACTGCTCTTTTTGGTTAGCAGATTTATAAATCCACCATTTTCCGTCTTTGAGCTTCCAACACTTTTCAAAGCTACCGATATTAGTAAGCTCAGGAGTTTTAGTATCCTTACGCTTTGCGGCAGAGTTGAAACTCGAATAAAGTCCTCGAAGTGCCAGATTGGAGAAATAGTCTTTATTAAAGCGAACATCTTCATATTTTAAATCGCTGCCGATAGCCCTAACCCAATAGGTATCAGTAATGGTTGCTGCATTAACGTGAAGAACTGTTGAAACATCGTCTTTTTCAGCAAGTCGAAGAGCTTTTTTAAGCAAACGGGAGTTTGCTCTATGCGAATCGATAGCTCTTGTTTCAAGCCAAGATTTAGCATCGTTTACACGCTTTAAATATAAAGGCAATAATTCATTATTCAAAATTTTAAGCTCATTATCTTTCCAGACAGCAACAACTGTGTCACGGCTTAAAATCTCAAAGTCCTTCATAAACCCTTTCTCCTTTCCTTTTTAGTATTTAATACATTATACAACATATGATTTTAAAATTCAACTGTTAAGCATTTAATTATGTGTTAAACCCGTATCTTTGAAGTGTTGATTCAAATATTGATAAATATGTTACTTTACCTTCTTTCCATTCTTCAAGAGCAAGAGCAACCTCATCACTAACCTCCATTCCTTCAATTGAAAGCATAGCTTTAGAAAAAGACAAGCACTTCTCTTTTATATGTATATCAAGTTCATCCATACCATTACATAAGTTAAATAAATCTTGTTTTCGTTTTATGACCTTATCCATTTATAAGAACTCCTATTATTAATTATGATAAATCCAAAATAAAGAATTTATATTATATCAACTCTAAAAATGCATAAAACCCGCTGATTAGGCGGGCTTCTTAATATCAAACAGTTTAAACAATCTCACAATAACTATAAATTATTGTGAGAAAGGAGTCTGTCTTTATGAAAACTCAAGAGAATGCATCAGGGAAACCATTGGCTGATGCACTTTGGTTGGAAAATCATCACCGTGCGAAATTGCCCGAAAGAACCGCGTTTGCCCAAAAGCTTGCTGATTTACATCCCAAAAGAATAGTTGATTTAGGCTGTGCTTCAGGTCTTTGGCTTGAATTATTAGACAAACTACTACCGAACGACTGTGAGTTTATTGGAATTGATAGTGACAACGATATTTTGAAGATTGCTAAAGATAGAAGCAAAAATTGGAACAGAAAAACCTCTTTTATTCAGTTAGATATCGAAAGCGAGGCATCAAGTATACCTTCAAGCGATCTTACATTGGCTTTTAATATATTTTCATATATTCAAGATTTAGGAAAATTTATCAACATTTTAGCAAATAGAATACCGCGTGGTATATTGGCAGTTAGACAGTATGATGGTGCATCTATTAGATTTGGACCGATGAACACAGCTACAAGACAGAAGATGGAAGTTGATTTACGTATAGCAACTGAAAATAGTAAAAAGTTTTATCATTATGATTTGGATCGAGCTTTTTCCGTTCTTCGTAATTCATTATACGATAATATGGAATATAGTTTTGAACTGTTTGAAAGGACAAGTCCTTTTGATTCTGAATTCTTGCCATATTATAATCAAACATTAGAGTGGACTTGTCAACACTTATCGGAGGTTTCTGCTGAACGTCTCAAAGAATGGATGTCTTTAGATCCACAGTTAAGCAATAAGTATTTTTATGAAGTAGATTTAATCGCTTTACTATCATAATCATCAACAGCTATTCTCCAAAGACCCTTATACTGTGCAGCAAACATATTTAAAATTTCTTGATCTCTTGATAAAAGCACCACAGGATCTTGAGGTATATCTCTAAAATCCCAATTAAACAATGCTTCAGTAGTTCCATCTTTATATGTTAATATGATGAATCCAATTTGTGGCTCGGATTGAGTTATAAGTTTGTATTGATACCGCCCTTTGCTTTTTTCAATGATAAGTTCATCAATTTTCTTAAACCTCTCTAAAGCTGAAGAATCACCTATATCTTTCCAAATTAACCCTTGATTAACATATTTGGCTATCTTACTATAAGATTGTTGATAACTATTACCATCATATAGCCGTTCATTGGTTTGTTCGGTTTCATCTTCAAAATTAAACGAAGTGTTTTGAACATATTCCAAAACAGGCAACCTATTTATTATGTATTCCCATGCACTTTTGGGTGTTCCCATTTTTGTTACATGTAAGTAATTTTTTACTGTTTCACATATCAGTTCGGAATCCTCTGAAACTTTTTCAACTTCATTATGAGTAGATATGTTTTGTCCGATTATAAGAACAATAATCGAAAGAAGAAAGGCAGGGATTGCGGCCAAAGTTGACTGAGATGTATATTTTAAGGGATCTAAAAAATATGTTATTACAAACACAATTATTGATAATATTGAGTTGAAGAGCAGTAAAACCAGTTGCCTTTTTGAGTTGGGTTTTTTCATATTAAATACCATCCTTGCTGAATTTTGTTTTCGTTTACCATCTTACTTAACCTTACAATAATTTATAGTTATTGTAAGTTCTTTTCGAGACAATTATATCGTATTTTGGTAAAATATTCAATATATTATCGAAATATGAGGTGCAATATGAAAGATTTAAATTTAATTATTCCTGAATTCATCCAATTAGTACAGTCAACAAAAAATTTATCAGAAAAAACTATTACGGCTTATACATCTGATTTAAATGATTTTTATTCTTTTGTTATCAATCACGAATTAAGTAATGAATCTATTCTACAGTATATTCAGGAACTTACAATCACCCGGAGGCTAAAGGACACAACTATAAACAGAAAACTGATTGTACTTAAGATATTTTTTGAATATTTACATTCTAAAAACTACATAGAGAGCAACTTTTTCTCATCACATCATTTCAAATTCAAAAAAGAGAAAAAGCTTCCAAAAACACTTGCAATTAAAGAAACTTCTAAGTTGTTATCATGCGTCACTGATCAATCAATTAATGCATCTAGTGACTTTGAGAAGTGGAAAACATCTCGCAACTTAGCTTTAATAGATATTTTAATAAGTACAGGTATACGTATAGCTGAGGCTGCAAATATATCTATTAACGATATCATTAATTCGGAACGTATCATTTTAATTCATGGTAAAGGACGAAAACAACGACTAATATATATTTCATGCCCACAAACTTGGAATAACATAGTAGTATGGTTAAAAATCCGAAAAGCACGTCCTACGAATACAGATATGTTATTTGTAAACCGTTACGGCGACCCAATAAGTATTCACGGTATAGAATATATTTACAACTCACTAAAAATCCAGTCTGGAATTAATATTAATTCTACTCCGCACTATCTCAGACATACATTTGCTACAAATCTACTTACCAATGGTGCCGATTTGCGTTCTGTTCAAGAAATTTTAGGTCACAGCAGTGTTTCTACAACAGAAATTTATACAGAAGTGACTACAAAACGCAAAAAACAAGTTTTAAATAAATATAACTATCGTAATAAATTATAAAACACCATAACTGTATATCTGCATAACATCAAGATATTCTATAATTATAGCTATTTTATTACGAAAGCAAGGTTGGTTAATATAGGATATTTTAAAGGTTGGTACTTTAAATGCAGTACAAAGGACAAAACAATTGCATTTATACCTGCGTATCATTACAGCAACGGTAAAAAATCTGCTTCTTTACAGATAATAACCGATAATAAAGCTATTAACATACCCTTTGACAAATTAGAATATAGTGAAAAACCTTTATATGTAAAAATAGATAATTGCGTATTCTCTCACGAAGGAATAATTCTCGATTATAAAGATAATGGCTTAACGCTTGAGGGTAAGCTTTGTTTTGAAGGTCTTTCGCCTATTCGTTATGATATTATGGGACCGTTTAAATATGTTCCGTTTATGCAGTGCAGACACAGTGTTTACAGTATATGTCATAAAATAAACGGTGAAATTAGGGTAAACGATCAACTTTATAAATTTGAAAATGGCATAGGATATATTGAGGGCGATTGCGGACGTTCTTTCCCAATAAAGTATATTTGGACGCAGTGCTGTTTTGAAAACAACTCACTGATGCTATCTGTAGCGGACATACCCTTTTTAGGAATTCATTTTACGGGCATTATCAGTGTTGTTCTGCTTAACGGAAAGGAATATAGAATCGCAACCTATCTTGGTGCAAGAATAAAACAAGTTGACAAAAACACTGTTACGGTAAAGCAAGGAAACTTTGAGTTGACTGCCAAACTGCTTAAAAAGAACGCTCAACCGTTGGCGGCGCCGACAAACGGTGATATGTGCAGAACCATACACGAAAGTGCATCTTGCGAAGCATATTATCGATTTTGTCATAAAAATAAAGTGTTATGTGAGTTCACAACCGATAAAGCAAGCTTTGAATTCGAATATTGACGTAAAATGGCGAAAACCCGCTATTTAAGCGGGTTTTCACATTCAAATCTATAACACTCTCGTATTATGAATTGTTTATTACACAATTCAACAATATACTATTCTAATGTGTTTAAGGTATTCATAATATTTTTTCCTAGATCCGTTAATTTAATCATCTCGATATCATCTTTGCCAACGAAACTTTCAATTAATGATAACTGTTCAAATTTATTTCTTAAAACTAACGCATCTTGTGTATCAACATAATATCCGCTTTTAAAATCACTAACAGCATCAACAAAATCAGAAGCTTTTTTAACCCCAGTGATTCTTAGTGATAAGAATTTAAATAATTCTTTAAGCGTTATAGTTACTGTTTTTCTGTCAATTTTTGTATTCGCTGTAAACACATATACTTTTTGTGTATAGCGAAGAGTAATTTCCTTATTTAGATTGTCTAAAACAATTTCGTCACTATTTATAATTTGATCAGATTTTAATCGTAGTTTGAGATTTAAATTTTCATCACGCAATGAAACCAACTCTCTTTTAAGCAGTTCCAATTCTGCACTATTTCCTCTATGCCAGCCAGGTCGCTGTATTTGTGTTTTAGCTTGCATTATAGATATGGCCACCTTACCTACCAAATCAGATGGCGTACCCCAAATGCTAGCTAATCTATTTTGCATGGCTTTACTTTTAAATTCTGCAAGTTTTGCTTTTTTAATATCATCAGTTTCTATTTTTTCATCATCTAATTCTACAGAATCGTCTATTGCAAAAACAAGTACTGGTATCCCTTTGTCAATAGCATAATTATATTCCATTTCGGTATAACTTAAACCAGTTTCAGAATTTATAGAACCGTATCGTTTTCCGATAATAAGAATATAATAATCACACAAATCTATAACTTTCTTAATTACATTAAATTGCTCATTATCAGTTGCTACAAATGATTCCATTCCAGCCGGAATACAATCAGCCATAAGTAAAACATCCAAAACCTGTTTACGTTCATCAATTAAATCTGAATAGGTCGAACTAATAAAAACTTGATATTTAATATTATCCATTTTATCTCCCGATACATAAAGAATTTTGTTTTCTACTATAATTATATCATAATTTAGTAGAATTTTCAATAATTTGGAAACTTTTATGTCTAAATATCGAAAAAAATATATTTTAAACACCACTTATAAATTAACTCTGATTTCAAACATGTGCTAAAAATTCAGATTGTTTTTTTAAAACGAAACTTTGTTATAAATCAGCGAAAACCCGCATAAATAGCGGGTTTTCGGGATGTTTTATATTGAATTTTCACGGCAGGTTTTGGACCTAATCTATAGTATTAGGTAACTCAGCGTGGCCTGCATCGATAATAACTGTTCTTTGCTCGTTTGCATTAGCCGATGTGATAAGCGGAATTGAGTTTATACCGCCCATTCCAATAAATAAAGCCACAAGCAAAAAAGCTATCATAATTATCGGTAATTTATGTTTCACAATATCACCCCGAAAAACTTATTGTCGGAGTTTATCTTATTATATAACAAACCGACAAAATTTTCAATTAAAACACTTAATATTATTTTATTGTTTTGTTATAATAAAAATAACTAAAAAAAGCAAGAGCTATACACTCTTGCTTTTTATACAAATAAAAATGTTCCTATAAGACAGGTTATTATTGCAAAAACACTTTTTTTGCTCAATTTTTCCTTGTAAATCAAGAATGAGACGATTGCTGTGAATGCAACCGTTCCACCCGAAATAATTGGAAACATCATTGTTGCGGGAGCTGTTTTTGCACCTATTAGCTGAAGCCCCATCGCAAGCTTGTCAAGTCCAACCGAAAGAACTATCGGAAGAATAAAGATCAGGACTGTTTTAAGGGATATCTTTTGTGCCTGCTTTGATAAAGCAACTTCGCTTTTGGTAAAAGGCAATATAACAGCTGACAAAACTGCCCTACTAACGCCTGAAAGCCATATAAATTCTAAGGTTTCAAAGGTGGCAAGCGGAGATATTTGGTGAATTTTTGTGACAATACTTGTTCCGCCATTTATAAGAAAAACGCAAACAAGTAAAAAGATATTGGTTTTATTTAAATTTTCTTGCCCTGCATTCATAAGAATAACTGCCGCCAATATCAAAATAACACCAATCACATTTATTACATTAACCCTTTCGTTTAGAAAAGCAATTCCGAAGAAGTAAGGCACAAGCATTCCGCCCGACATTAAAGACATTGTGTAAAGTGCCACGGTTCCTCTTGACATAAGCTTGAATCCAATAAGCGTATATACAACGACAAATACGGTTTGAATAACAACCATAGCTGGAGAAAACCATTCGCCGAAATGACTAATTCTAACAAAGGGGGAAAATACGAATGCCACAACTATACCCGAAATGATATTAAAAATAAGGCCTGTTTTCAAGGTGTTTCCGTACCGCTTTTGATAGAATTTAGTAACAGCAAAATTAAAGCTTAACAGTAATGCTGAAAAAATCAATAATATATAACCCATTTTTTTCACCCTAGACATTATATCGCTTATTTTATGATATTTCTATTTGCTTTTCACCTAAAATAATGATATAATCACCAAAAGAGGTGGTTTTTTGAGAGTATGCAACAATATCAGCTTTGAGGAAATTAAACCGTTTGAAATATCAGCTTCTTATGTTGAACTTGATATGAACTCACCCGAAAATGATTTTAATCATCACACTCACGATGTTTGTGAAATATATTTTAATCTTTCGGGCGATGTTTCTTTTATGGTTGAAAACACAATTTATCCCATTAAAAAGGGTGATATGATAATAACAAGGCCGCTTGAATACCATCATTGCATTTATCGTAGCGATAAACCACACCACCTTTTTTGGATACTGTTTTCTTCGAAGGATAACGAAAAATTGCTGCCGGCATTTTTTGAACGCAATATAGGCGAAAAAAACTTGATTTCCTTCCCAAAGCCTATTTTTGAAAAGGCTTTAGCTATATGCGAAGAATTAGTTGAAACGAAAAATAATGATTTCAAAAAGCAAATTAAATTTTTAGAGCTTATTGACCTTATCAATAACGGCGATAATTTGCCTGATAATTCAGATTTTTTATCTAAGGATATAAAGAAGTGCATTGATTACATAAACGATAATTTATCCGAAAGCATTTCGGTTTCAACCCTTGCAAAATTCTCTGGCATGAGTGTTAACACACTTGAGCGCCATTTTAAGAGGTTTCTAAATTCTTCTCCTCATAGCTATATACAAAATCAGCGGCTTTCAAATGCTGCTTTACTGCTTAAATCGGGAAGCAGTGTTGGTGAGGCTTGCGAAAAAAGCGGTTTCCCCGATTATTCGCATTTCATCTCTCTTTTTAAAAAGCGTTACGGGAAAACACCTTTTCAATATAAAAAATCCATCTAACTTTCTAAAATTCACCGTTATTTTGCATTAACGGTGAATTTTTCATTATTTATGGTGAATTTGGGATAGAAATATAAATATTTCCTTAATAAAATGAAAGTATAAAAATGAAAATATGGTGATAAAATGACTTTCTTAAAAAACAATAATTTATTTTCTTTTAATTATGATGGAAAGGATGTATTCTCTCTTTCATATAAAAAAGAGCAAACGGAAATAGAGAATGAGCTTATAACCACATATCTTTTTGAAGATGGTTTAAAGGTTACCAATATAGCGAAAAGGTATGAAGAATTTGATGCTTATGAATGGGTTAACTATTTTGAAAACACGGGCAAAGAAAATAGCAAAATTATCTCGGAGCTTTGGGACTGCGATTGCTCGATTGATGTTGGTGAATCCGAAATGCGCACTAAATCTCCTTGGTGGCCTGATATAAATCGAGTTACAAAGATTTTCACACCTTTGGGTTCTTTTGCTTCAGATTACGATTTTAAAATTGATGCCGATGAGTGTAGCGAGAACAAACATACACATTTTTTATATATGGATGATGAAAAGTTCTATTCTTCTGAAACAGGACACTCAAGTCAAGGAAATGCGCCTTTTTTCAACATACACAATCAAGATAAAAAACGTGGCTTTATTGCGGCAATAGGTTGGACAGGCCAATGGAATGCGAAAATTTCCAAGAATGAAACAATCGTTAATTTCAAAAGTAAAATTGAAGATACAAACTTTTTTCTGTATCCCGGTGAAAAAATTAGAACATCTTCTATAGTTATAATGAAATATGAAGGCGATTTCTTTGCTTCTCAAAACAAATGGAGAAGACTTATAAAGCAAGAATTTTCTTATGTTGGAAAACGTATTGAAAATCCCCCTTATTCTGCTGTTGTTTGGGGCGGAATGAATTCTAACTATGTTATTGATAGAATAGAAAAGCTTGTAAAACACAATATCCCTGTTGAGTATATTTGGATGGATGCAGGATGGTATGGCGGTGATACCGAGCCTTCCCTAAGCGAATGGGAGGGAGATTGGTGGTGGCACGCAGGCGATTGGCAGATAAGCCCCAAAATTCACCTGAATAAAATGCAGGATATTGTTAAGGTAATAAAAGATAATAATAAGAAGTTTATCCTCTGGTTTGAGCCCGAACGTGCAAATAAAAGGGTTCCCATGGTGAAAGAAAAACCTGAGTTTTTCTTAACCTCCAAAAAGGATGATTATAGCAATTTGATAAATCTTGGCGATGAAGAAGCATTTAACTATTGCCTCGAAACACTTACAAACTTTATAAGCGAATTAAAAATTGACTGTTACCGCCAGGATTTCAACTGCGCTGATGCATTGTGTTTTTGGCGTGAAGCCGATGCTGAAAATAGAAAAGGTATCACAGAGATTAAGCATATTAACGGTCTTTATCGATTATGGGATGCGCTACTTGAGAGATTCCCAAATATTATAATAGACAACTGCTCGGGCGGCGGAAGAAGAATTGATATAGAAACATTAAAACGCAGTATTCCGCTTTCAAGAAGTGATGCTCAAGGAACCGCTAATTTCAGGCCCGAAAATGCACAACTTCTCAATATGTATTGCTCGCTTTGGTTCCCTTATGGTGGTTCTTGCAGTGGAAGAGCTTACGATACTTATCGTTTTAGAAGTGCTTATGCCAGCTGCTTAGAAACCTTTTTCACTATGTCTATAAAAGAAAACTTTGGCGAATCAAGGGAAGAAATAAGTTGGTTAAGAGAAAAGAGTGAGGAATATCTCAAAATAAGACCGTATTTTTATGGTGATATTTATCATTTAACCGAGCCAACAAGAGATTTATCCTCCTGGAATGTTGTTCAGTGGGATAGGCCCGAAAATAAGGATGGTATGATTCAAGTATTTAAACACGAAAACAGCCCTTTCACCGATGCCACCTTCAAGCTTTTTGGAATTGAAACGGATAAAAATTATCAAATTGAAGACCTTGATGGCGGAGAATTTGCTATCTCGGGAAAGGAACTGCAAGAAGGGTTCAAACTTCACATTAAAGAAAAAAGAATTGCAAAAATCTTCCTTTATAAGCAAATCTAAGAAAAGCCATAGTGAGTTGCGCTCACTATGGCTTTTTTGTTTTTACTGTATGTTTATTTGCAAATTCACCCATTTCTTGACATTTTTCGACATTTGTATTAAAATAATACGTATAAAAAATAAAAGTCTTGAAATAGACTTTCAAGACTTTTTGGAGCTGAAGATGGGACTCGAACCCACGACCTGCTGATTACGAATCAGCTGCTCTACCAACTGAGCCACTCCAGCTTATTTTACTAAAAAATTATACCAATTTATATACTTTAAGTCAAGAGTAAATTGAAGGAGAAATGAAAATGCGCAGTGCAATAAATGAAAGGGTTAAGAAATATAGAATTCTTGCGGGGCTCAGTCAAGAAGAGGTTGCAAAAAAATTAAATATGAAGACTTCCACCTATTCGCAAATGGAGAGGAACGGAAACATTTCGGCACAAACTATAATGAAGCTTGCTGAAATTTTTAGTGTTTCGGCAACGACCTTAATGTACGATGAGAACGACCCATTTTCTCGTATGGTTGAAAGGTCCTTTGAAAAGTCCGATGAAATCCTTAATTTCGAACAACCAAAAATCACTATTGATGAAAACGGAAACTTTGTTTTTCCCGAATATGCACCAACAAAAAGAGAACTTGATTTTTTAAAGACTATTAAGAGTCTTTCAAAAACAACACAGCAGGAAATCTTAGATTTCGTTCAAAAAAAGGTTGAAGAAGACAAATAGAAAATCCGCCCTCTCGGGCGGATTTTTTTATAGAATTATTGCCTTTGACAGAGCAAATGAATAAATTATCTTTTGCTTTATGGGTAGATTAAAAATCTTTTGGCAAGCAACACCATAAAAGCCTAACTGTTCTTTATAGGCCTCTGTGAGTTCTTCTCTGCTCACTCTATCAGTCTTAAAATCGAGAATTACCACTCCATCATCTTCAACGAAGCATAAATCAACTGCACCCTGCAAAATGATTTTTTCTTCACTTTCCTTGATGGTTTCATCCAAAACGCTCGGTTCAATTTCGGTTAGAAATCTCATTTCGCGGTGAAGCTCACGGGATGCACAAATTCGGGAGAAAATATCACTTGCAAAAAAATCTTTGAGTGCTTTAATGTTTGCATTTTCCGCCTCTAATTCGCTTATAAACTTCCATTCCTTCAGCCTTTCAATTTCTTCTTCAATAGCATCTGCCTTTTCAAAATCGAAATACTGAATGATTTTATGCATTGCAGTTCCCTTTTGAGTTGCGGTCATCCCCTCCCCGCTCATAAAGCTCGGGATATCACTGAAGGCATATTTATCGCTTTCTAATTTATTGGCAACCTTTGAAACCGATGCCTTAGCTTCAATATTTCGAAGCTTTTCAAACGGATAACTGAATGAAAGATTTTGCGCAATTTTCTCACTTAACTCATTATTTGCTTCATCCTCAAAAGCGGCAACCTGTTCTACGGTGTTTTCTTCTTCAAAATCCTTGAACACACAAATATTCAAATTAGAATCACTATCATTTACAATTATTCCGCTATTTTCACGAAGAATTTTTCCGCTTGGATGAAGCGAAGCCGCAACAAGTAGCCAATCGGCATAGGAATTTAGGGAAGAAAACAGTTGAGCGTTCGGCTTATTATCACAAAGGAAAAGCTTTTCTTCAATGTTAGGCTTTTGTTTTTCAACACTATTGATAGTTGTTAGAAAAACAAGTCGTTCCTCCGCCCTTGTCATAGCAACATATAAAAGGCGCAATTCCTCTGCCCTCACCTGTTGCTTTTCAAGTTCACCCATCATTTCATAATTGATGGTTGTGATTTTTTTACCCTTACTATCATCAAAATATTTTAGACCGATGCCACATTCTTCATCAAAACAAACCGCATTTTTATTATAATCCTTTTTAAATGCGCTTGAAGTGTTTGCGATAATGCAAATCGGAAACTGAAGACCTTTTGAAGAGTGTATACTCATTATCTTAACGGCATTTGAACCTGTATTGGCAAGCGCTGATTTAAGTCCGCTTTCCGATTGCGCAATTATATAATCAACAAATCTCGACAAACTCGATGAATTTGAAGTTTCGTAATCCTTTGCATATTGAATTAATAATAATAGGTTATTTCGGCGTGTTGCTCCCTCATTCATAGCGCTGACCATATTTATAAAGCCACTTTCATTTATAACAAGTGAAACGGTTTTAGCAAGTGGCATTATAACCGAGCGCTTACGGTAGCTCTCTAATACGGATAAGAAATCTTCGGCTTTTTTATTTCCCGATTTAGCCGCAAACTGAACTGCTGAATAAAAATCACCGCCAAACTTTGCTTTTCTTATTTCAGCCAACTCATCAGGCAAGAAACAAAATATTGGAGAAAGCATAACACAGGCAAGCTCAATATCATTTTTTGGATTATCGATAATCTTTAAAAATGAAAGAGCTGTTTGGATTTCAATTCTATCTGCAAAGCCCTCAACACTATAATCAACAGGAACTCCTGCGCTTCGTAGCACACTTGCAATTTTATCCGCTTTATTACGGGTAGCACGCATCAATATTGCAAAATCGGAATATTCAGCTTTTCTATATCCTTCCTTTGTTCTGATACATTCGCCCGAGTTTTTAGTTTCTCTTATATAATCTAAGATTGCCAATGCTTCAAGAACTAAATCGGATTCTTCTCTGCCTTGCTTTTCCACTATGCGAAGTTCAACAGCACTCTCACATTTTTCAAGCTCTTCACGAGGAACTAATTTTTCCTCATCTCCATAATCAAGACCAACATTTTCATTTGTCATAAACATTGAAAAGAAATAGTTAACAAAGGAGCAAATCTCGGTATTACTCCTGAAATTATTGCTTAAAATAATCTTTTTTGGATCTTGCTCATTGGCATCTTCAACCCGAATATACTTTTGCTTTTTCCTAAGGAAGTTATCGGGGTTTGCCCCTCTAAAGCCATAAATACTTTGTTTTATATCGCCAACCGCGAAAAGCTTCTTTTCGTTGCAGGAAAGCACCGAAAATAATCTATCCTGAAGATTATTTGTATCCTGATATTCATCAACCATAACAACATCATAACGATTAAGAAATTCATTTTCACCATTTTCATCAACCTGTGTTAATAGCTTTAATGCTAAATGCTCAGTGTTATGAAATGTGAATATATTTTCAAGCAAATATTCTTCAAACAATTCTTTTTCAAAGCGTTTTAAAATATCGGTTAAAATAATAATCGGCTTTTGCAAAAACTTAATTTGAGCAAAAATCTCTTCTTTTGTTACAAAGAAATATTTTCTTAGCGTTTCAATTGTTTTATCAATATCCTCATAAAAAGATTTTATAGCCGATACCGCAACAACTCCACCGAAGCCACGGGCATCGGGTTTTGATGGCAAAGAAAAAGTTTCAACATACTCTGCCATTTTATCCCAATTTTTCTCCTCGGCAATTTTGCTCATTTCAGAAAGTAACTGTGAAACAAAAATGAGAGTTGGCAAATACTTGTTTGCCGCCTTTTCATTATCCTTGATTTTATCTATAATTTTAGCAAGAGAATTCCTATGCTCGTTTATCTTTTTGATTGCAAAATCAAATGCGAATCTAAACCAAGCATTTTCCTCACAAAAATCATCAACACAAAACGGTTTTTTAAGCGAATCAAACCAAGCAGTTGGATCGGCAAGCTGGCGGCTGAAATTATAAATGCGAAGAACTTCATCGCAAAAGTTCTTTTCATCATATTCTGCGCCAATAATATCAAGCAATCTTAAAAATTCCTCATTGCCGCTTTCTATATACTCGCCGACAATTCTCGATATTACCCTATTATCAATTTCGGCAATTGTTCCGTTATCACTCATTTTGAAATCGGGATTTATCCCGAGTCTTTCAAAATTTTCTCTGACAAGGTCGATACAAAAAGAATCTATTGTGCAAATTTTCGCATTAGAAAGAAGTAGTTTTTGGCGCATAAGACTAGTACTAAAGTTCTCTTTCAGTTCAGCATCAATGCGCTTTTCTATTCTCGCTCTCATCTCTGCTGCAGCGGCATTGGTGAAGGTTACGATAAGCATTCTATCCGCTGAAACAGGGGTTTCCTCATCGGTTAACAAATTCAAAACACGTTCAACCAAAACTGCAGTTTTGCCCGAGCCTGCCGCCGCCGAAACAAGCACATTTCCCTTTGTGGTAATCGCTTTTTCCTGCATCGGTGTTGGATTAAATGCCATCATCTTCACCCTCCTTTATTTTTTCTATTACTGCGCCATTGCTCATTTTTGGAACCTTAATCGCTTCCCTATCTTCCTTTCCGCAAAGCGATGCAAAGTCACAATAATCGCAAGCCGCAGATTCTCTGCCATCAACAGGATTTATCGAGATATCACCCGAAATTATATCATTGCCCGTTTTTGAAATAATCTTTTCGAGATAATCGAAAATCACAGTGAAATCATCGGCACTAATAAATGAATTTAGTTGTTTATTGATACTGCCATCCTTATTGAATGATATCTTTGGAACAAATTCACCGCTGTTTTCTTTATCCATAGCGGTTACTAAATCAAGATTACCCTGAAGCAGTCCATTCATAGTCATTCCGCTCTCGTTCAAATCTCTCTTTGACTGTAAATAGAAAATACCTGCGGCATTTTCATCAGGGAGTCCCATGCCTCTTACTGCCGAATAGAGATATATAAGCATCTGAAGATTAAGACCGAACAATATATCGGGCAGTTTAAAGCTTTTGCTTCCTGTTTTATAATCAACTATTCTTATATAGCTTCCGTATTTATCAACACGGTCAATACTACCTATTAAATGAATGTTGCCTTTATCAAACGGAATGATTTGCTCTGGTATATCGCCATCCGATGCAATTTTCATTTCACACTTATATGGCTTAAACTTACTTTGTGAAAACTCCTTAACGATATGCTCGGCAACCTCTTTTGCAAGTCTTGATATTCTACTAATTAAGAAGCGAGTATGCGCATTTTCAATACTCCTATATCCGTTAACACTATCAAGGTAATCTTCAATATACCTATCAACAAGCAAAGAAACTTCTTCCTTTGATAAGGTAGATATGTCCTCTCCCCTTTCGGTTATGAGGCGCTCAAAAACATAATGAACGATAGTTCCCCTTTGCAAAACATCAAAATCAGCCTTTTGAAGTTTTTTAAGGCTCAAACCATATTTGCAAAAATATGAAAATCTACAGCGGTTAAACACATCTAATCGCGATGCTGACATTCGCATTTCGCCGCCATAAAGATCCTTAGCGTTTTCCTTTGTTATGCTTTCTTTTTTGCAGTTTATCGCCTGTTCTAACTCCTCAATCTTATCATTGTTACCAACGATATTTAAAGCATTTTTTATTGTGCTTGCAGTCTTAATATCGAACTGATAGCTTTCGCAAAACTTAGTAAAAGCATCGTTATTTGTTTCAGGGAGATTATCCTCGCAAAGCTCACTGTAAGGTTCTTGGGCTGTATTCACCGATATATTTTGCATTATTTTATCAATAAATGCTGACGGTTCCAAAGCCTCACCCGTTAGCGAAGATGTACTATAAGAAATAAATAGCTTTTCACTTGCACAACAAAGGCTCGTATAAACAAGATGGTTTTCATCAATAATGGCGCTTATTGCGTTATCCGCAATAAGTATATCCTTTGCGATAATTTGCTCGCGCTCGTATACACTAAGCAAGCCGCTCGATGAAATATTAGCGGGGAACTTCCCATGATTAGCACCCAGAATAAAAGCAACCTTCGGGCGAGATGGGCGAATTCGCTCGGCATCACCAAACGTAACCTCATCGAGTGTTTGAGGAATTGTTCCTATTGAAGAAGCAGCAATCGAAAATTCCAAAACTTCTTCAAATTCTTCGCCCTTTATTTGACTATCAAAAAAGCATTCGGTGATGCTGTTTAATATATCCATAAACTGCGAATAGCTTTGCTTTATTGCATCAGATGAGAAACTGTTTCCATTACTATCAAAATCGTTCGAGAGGTATTTTAAAGCCTCGTTTGCTCGGCATTTTTTGAAAAGGTTAACAATAGCAGCCGCTCTTGATTTCGCATTTCCCTTATATTCCTCTTTAAAATTGTATAAGGGGCTAATCATTCTTTTTCTGATATCGTTTATCCTTTTGAGTTCATCAATATCGCTTTGTTTCGGATCATCACTAACAAGACCGCGGACGTTCATATCCCAGTCATTAAGCCACATATTTCCGCTTATGTTCCAAATAGCAGTATAATTTTCGATAAGCGCAATTTCATCGGTGGAGATTTCAGTTATCCCCGTTTTGTAAAAACGCAATATTTTTTCGGTTGAAAAGTTCTTGACCGCACTGATAGCCGCAAAAGCCGCAACACAAATAGGGAATGCATTAAGTGGCATTCGGCGGTCAGTAAAGCAACCGATACCGTTATTTTTGCAGGCTAATTCAACCGCTTCCTCATAATCATCGGTATTGCGAGCGATTATAACGAAATCTCTATATCGCATACCGTTTTCACGAACAAGTTTTCTTATTGTTCGCGCGGCAAATCGAGCTTCATCGTTTATATTAGCGCATTTGCAAATGGTGATACTTTCATCGTTTTCAGATGCAGTTGCCACCTCTCCCGCAAGAACTCTTTCAAGGGCAATAAGCGATTTTGATTTGCTTTTGTTTTCGTATAGCTTTATAGGTTCTAAAATCTCAACTGCGTTTGCTTTTGCTAACTTTTTAATTCTTTCAATAGCAACTCCTATATTGTCATAAATAGAATATTTCGGAGCATTTTCTTCATAATTAAAGGAAATATAAACATCCTTTGCCTGAGCTAAAATTCTACCTATAATTTTAAATTGCTGCCCTGTGAAGCCTTTAAAGGAATCTATAAACACAGTTTTATTCTCAAAAAACTTATGGCTTTCGAGTTGGCGGTATAAAAGAGAGAGCTTGTCCACAGGGTCAATGAATTTTTCACCTAAAACAAGGTTGTAGTTATCATAAATTTCGGCTATATCATGTAGTTTATTTTTAAGCAACACCGAATCAATTTCATTTGCGGCGTTACGAAGCTCCTCGCTCGTTACCGCATTTATTTTTAATTCACTTATTATATCAAGAATTGACTGAGCAAAGGAAACAGAAGTCGAATATTTGCGCCAAAGAATAAGGTTTTCCTTAGATATATTAAGCGCGCGCTTTACAAGTATTATCTTATCGCTATCGCTTAAAAGCTTTGCCGCAGTTCCTCCGCAAACGGATGCCACTTCATCACAAATTCGACTAAAGCTCATAACCGAGCCCGACAGGGCAAATGAATCTCCTATCTCCGAAAGCACCCTTTTTTCAGCTTCGAATGAAAACTGCTCTGGCACAACAAGAACGAAGCCTTCATTTTTCTTATGAAGCTCCTTTATTATTTTAAGTATTTCGGTTGTTTTACCCGAAGAGGGTCTTCCAAAAATAAACTTTAACACTCTTTTATACTCCTTTAAATAAAGTAAATATAAGTTTTTTTCATTATATCATACTTTTATTTCTTTTTCGAGTATATTTTACATTTTTATATGTCCCAAATATAGTACTTCAAATAAATATATTAAAAAATATTATTCCAACAACTGCAGGTAAGCCAAAAACAGCCGAAAAGGATGTTGTCCATTGATTTATCGGCAAATATACACCGATATATTTTGAAAGTAAATTTATAATCACCAATGCCGCCACACCAAGAAGTGCGTTTAATAACAACGTTCTTATTAGCTTTTTGCTAAAAAGAGCTATAAAAAATATAATAATTGCCGAAATTGATAAAAAAATTATTGCGATACTTTTAATTATTTCCATATTTTTCCCCTCTCTTTTTTCCAATATATGAATTTTTTTAAAAAATCATAACATAAGTTTGCTTTTTTGCTTGAAATAATAGGAAAATATGTTAAAATAAATTATATAAAAAAATTTAAGGAGTTTTAAAAAATGGCAAAAGAAGTTTTAGTTGAA
The DNA here is from genome assembly GCA_045604445.1 of Acutalibacteraceae bacterium. Lineage (GTDB taxonomy): Bacteria > Bacillota > Clostridia > Oscillospirales > Acutalibacteraceae > DTU089. Next base: position 2,582 of record JAZUOA010000010.1, on the reverse strand, counting down.
ATCTCTGCAAGACATCTCCATGTAACACAGGAGCATCTTGAAATACTTTTCGGTAAGGGTCACACCCTAACCCCTAAAAAAGATTTATCACAACCCGGTCAGTTCGCTTGCGAAGAAAAGGTTACCATCGTTGGCGCTAAATCACAGTTAAAGGCATCTATTCTTGGACCTGTTCGCCCTGAAACTCAGGTTGAACTTTCTCTCACCGATGCTCGCGCAATTGGTGTTACAGCGCCAATCAGAGAATCTGGTGATGTTAAGGGTTCGGGTGCTTGCAAAATCGTTGGTCCCGCAGGTGAAGTTGAAATCACCGAGGGTGTTATTGCTGCAAAGCGTCATATACATATGACACCTGCTGATGCTGAGAATTATGGTATTACCGATAAGCAAATCGTTAGCGTTAAGCTTTCAACCGAGGGCAGAGCTCTCGTTTTCGGCGATGTTGTTGCTCGTGTTAGCCCAAACTATAGCCTTGCTATGCATATTGATACCGATGAAGCAAATGCTGCTTGTGTTCCCGGTAGCTGCATTGGTGAAATAATTGACTAAGCCTATTGGTCTTTATCTTCACATCCCCTTTTGCGCAAAAAGGTGTGCCTATTGCGATTTTTATTCAACCTTTAATAATCGTAGCCTTTTGGAAGAATACACCTTTGCGCTCATAAGAGATATTAAAAAATGGGGCGGTAAAATCAACCGCCCCATTAGTTCTTTATATTTAGGTGGAGGAACTCCTTCCCTTCTTTGCGACCTATTGCCGAGTGTGGTTTTGGCTGTAAAACAAAGTTTTTCACTAATTGAGAATGCCGAAATAACACTTGAGATGAATCCAGGTGGAAACTGTAAGGAAATTCTCAAAATCGCGAAGGATTGCGGAATAAACCGCCTTTCTATCGGAGCTCAAAGCGGTGATGATAACGAACTTAAAACCCTTGGTAGAACACACACTGCGGCTGATACAAAAAAATTGGTTACTGCTGCACGCGAAAAGGGTTTTGATAATATATCTCTTGATTTAATGCTCGGCTTACCTGATTCAAACAATGAAACACTCAAAAAAAGTCTTGATTTTATCACCAACCTTTCCCCCGAGCATATATCGGCTTATATTCTTAAAATAGAGAAAAACACGCTATTTTATAAGATGCGCAACTCATTAAATCTTGCGGATGATGATAAGCAGGCAAACCAATACATTTTTATGTGCGACTATCTTAAAGAAAAAGGATATTCACACTATGAAATCTCTAATTTTTGCAAAGAAGGAAAAGAAAGCAAACACAATACTCTTTACTGGAAATGCAAGGAATATTTAGGAATAGGCGCCGGAGCGCACTCGTTTATTTCGGGCAAGCGATTTTACTACCCGAATGATATAAAAGCTTTTATAGGTGAAAACGAGCCCGTTTTTGATGGTATTGGTGGAACACATGCCGAATTTATTATGCTAAATCTTCGGCTTAAAGATGGTCTTGACTTCTCCGCATACAAAAATGCCTTTTCCGCTGAAATACCACAAGGTATTATCAAAAAGGCAAAGTCACTACAAAAGCACGATTTATTATGCATTACCGATGATAATATTTTTCTCACCGAAAAAGGAATGCTACTTTCAAATAATATAATTTCAACACTCTTGGAGGAAATAGAATGAAAACCTATAAAATTCATTTAATCAGACACGGTGCTACCGATGCCAATATTTTAGGAAAATATATCGGCTCTCGCACCGATACTCCTCTTTCCCCCGAAGGACTAACCGAACTGCAAATGTTGAAGCAAAGCATTGAATACCCCGAAATCTCAAAATTATATTCAAGCCCTATGCTTCGTTGCAAGCAAACAGGCGCTGTGCTCTATCCCGATAAGGAAATTATCACTGTTCCGAATATGACCGAATATGATTTTGGAGATTTTGATGGGAAAAGCGCTCGCGAGCTTGAAGGAAATCCCGATTTTATCTCTTGGACATCGGGAAAAACAACTGCACCGCCAAATGGCGAAGATAACACAGAGTTTATAGAGAGGATTTGCATCGGACTTAATCTAATTGTTAACGATATGATGCAAAATAATGTTACTGAATCGGCAGTAATTATGCACGGAGGTGCTATCATGATGCTGCTCGGTGCAACTGCTGTTCCGAGAAGGCACACTGCTGAATGGACAAGCGAGAACGGTCGCGGATATTCTCTGCTTATCACCCCATCACTTTATCACAAAAGCGGAATTGTTGAGGTTTTTGATATTATATAATATACAAAAAAAGAGAGGTTCAACTGAACCTCTCTTTTTTGTTATTTCGTTTTCTTATATTTAACCGTTGACCAACCTGAATAGTATTTTGTCTTGCCTACAGTCTTGTAGGTTCTGACTCTTACATAGTAGGTCTTCTTTGCGCTAAGCTTCTTTAAAGTTGTCTTGGTTGTCTTATAACTCTTTATTGTAGCCTTCTTTGCCTTTGAGAACTTCTTATTGGTTGCATACTGTATTTCATATCCTGTTACCTGCTTTGTCTTCTTGGATATGCTGACAGTTAATGCTTTCTTTGCGGCTGTTAACTTTGTTACACTTGTCTTAAC
>JAZUOA010000009.1:0-2860 GCA_045604445.1 Acutalibacteraceae bacterium | reverse complement strand
TCATATTCAGTTGGTGAAACAAAACCCTCAAGAGGCCCCGGCAGGCGCGAAATCGGTCACGGTGCTCTCGCTGAAAGAGCTCTTCTCCCTGTTATCCCCTCAATGGAAGAGTTCCCCTACACAATCCGCGTTGTTTCCGAGTTTCTTTCTTCAAACGGTTCAACCTCTCAGGGCTCTGTTTGCGGTTCTACTCTTGCTCTTATGGCAGCAGGTGTTCCCATTAAAGCTCCCGTTGCAGGTATCTCCTGTGGTCTTATTTCCGAAGGCGACCGTGTCATGACAATGGTTGATATCCAAGGTCTTGAAGATTTCTTCGGCGATATGGACTTCAAGGTAGCAGGTACAAAAAATGGTATCACAGCTATCCAGATGGACCTTAAAGTTCACGGTCTTACTCCTGAAATCATTAAAGAAGCATTCGAAAAAACCTACAAAGCTCGTATGTATATTCTTGATGAAATTATGTGCCCTGTTATTGCAGAACCCAGAGCAGAGCTTTCAAAATATGCTCCTAAGCTTCTCACAACTAAAATTGATGTTGAGAAAATCGGCGATGTTATCGGTAAACAGGGTAAGGTTATCCAGAAAATTTGCGCAGAATGCAATTGCAAGGTTGATGTTGAGGAAGACGGCACAATCTTTGTTACAGCAGTTGATATTGATGATGCTCATCGCGCACTTGATATCATCAACACAATCGCAAACGACCCCGAAATCGGTGCAATTTACAAAGGCGTTGTTACAAGGCTTATGTCCTTTGGTGCATTTGTTGAAATTGCTCCCGGCAAAGAAGGCCTTGTTCATATTTCAAAGCTCGATGTTAAGAGAACTGAAAAAGTTGAGGATTGCGTAAACGTTGGTGATGAGGTTATCGTTAAGGTTACCGAAATTGATGACCAGGGCAGAATCAATCTTTCAAGAAGAGATGCTCTTATCGAGGTTGAAGGTCTTGTTCCCGAAAACGACGACTAACCCGAAAGAGACCTCCGTCCCAGAAGAATCTTCAACAGAGACAGATAAAACTAATGGTTTAAGCAAAACCGTCATTCTTACGAATGACGGTTTTATTGTTGCAAGTGGTAACTTTTTGTGCTAAACTACTACCGAAAGGGTGATTTTATGAAATATGTTATCGGTATTGATTTGGGCACATCTGCTACCAAAACCGTTTTATTCGATGAAACAGGTAAAAGAATTGCCTCAAAAAGCTATGAATACGATATGCACCAGCCGCAAAATGGTTGGGCAGAACAAAACCCTGCCGATTGGTATAATGCCGCAATCGAAACTATAAGCTTTGTTGTTTCTCATAGTGGCGTAAATAAAGAAGATATTGTTTCTTTAGGCATTTCCGGTCAGATGCACGGCCTTGTTATGCTTGATGATTCTTTCAAGGTTTTGCGCCCTGCAATACTTTGGTGCGATCAAAGAACCGGCAAGGAATGCGCTGAGCTTACCGAAAAATTAGGCTATAACACACTCATTAAAATCACCGCAAACCCCGCTTTAACCGGTTTTACCGCATCAAAGATACTCTGGGTCAAAAATAATGAACCCGATATTTTTGCAAAATGCCGCCATATTTTATTACCAAAGGATTATTTGCGTTTTCGCCTTACAGGCGAATTTGCCACAGAGGTTTCTGATGCATCCGGTATGCAGTTGCTTGATGTTCCAGAAAGAAAATGGTCAGATACTATGATTGAAGCGGTAGGAATCAAAGCTGAATATCTGCCTAAGGTTTACGAATCACCGGAAATTACAGGCTATATTACTGAAAAAACAGCAGAAAAAACAGGTCTTTCAACCAAAACTGCAGTTGTTGGCGGTGCAGGTGACAATGCCGCAGCCGCAGTTGGTATGGGTGTTGTTAAATCAGGTAAGGCTTTTACAACGATTGGAACATCCGGTGTTGTTTTTGCACACACCGATAAACCAATTATAGACCCCAAAGGCAGAGTTCATACATTCTGCTGCGCAGTGCCAAACGCATGGCATGTTATGGGTGTAACTCAAGGTGCCGGCCTTTCGCTTCAATGGTTTAAAAACCAGTTCTGCTTTAAAGAGGCAAAGGAGGCCCTGGATACAGGTAAGCCTGTTTACCAGATTACCGATGAGCTTGCAAGCCAGGTTCCTATAGGTTGCGAAAAGCTGCTATATCTGCCTTATCTTATGGGCGAAAGAACCCCCCACCTTGACCCTGATTGCAGAGGTGTATTTTTCGGAATGTCAGCAATGCATAAAAAGGCTCACTTTATCCGGGCAGTTATGGAGGGAGTTACATATTCTCTTTACGATTGCCTTTGTGTGCTTAACGGTATGGGTATAAGCCCCGAAGCTATGCTTCTTTGCGGTGGCGGCAGCCGAAGCGATTTATGGAAAAGTATGATTTGCGACACCTTCGGCATAAATGTTGAAACTGCGGATTCTGCTGATGCGGCAGCTTTAGGTGTTGCTATATTGGCGGCAGTTGGTGCAGGCATTTACTCCGACGTTAATTCTGCTTGCAAATCAATGATACCTCAACTCCCGACTATAATTTATCCCGATAACGAAAACACATATATTTACAGAAAATATCATAAGCTTTATAGCTCCTTATATGCTTCTCTTAAAGATAATTTTAAGGATTTATCATCACTTTAGAGCTACTAAAAGAAGGAATAAAAATGAAAATAGAATCATTATATAACGGTGAAAAAACCGTTTTATCTTTTGAGGTGTTCCCACCTAAAAAAACAGGCTCCGTTGAAACTGTTTACAACACAATTGCAGAGCTTCAAAACTTAAAGCCCGATTATATAAGCGTAACCTATGGTGCAGGAGGCTCTTCCGCCAACAACTACACTTGCGATATAGC
>JAZUOA010000008.1:0-4504 GCA_045604445.1 Acutalibacteraceae bacterium | reverse complement strand
GATGGTGGCAGACTTACTGTTGCTCATTCAATGAGCAGAGAGGAAATACAAAGCCGTCATGAAAAAAGAGCGGCAAAAGTTTCTTTGGAATTGCCTATTGCAGAGGATTTAGCAGAATCACTCAAACCATATTTTAATATTGATATAATAATTTCTGATGACGCTATGTATCAGGTATCGGGAATTAAGAATAACAGATAAAAAGCCCTTTGAAGTTAATTGACAATGAAAAGGGCTTGTGTTAATATTTAAAAGTAATAAATTCCATCAGGAAAGGTTGTTTTTTATGCAGAAAAAAATTGAAAACATCATCAACCTTATTAAAGAAAAAGACATTAAAATGGTTGACTTTAAAATGGTTGATATTAACGGTCAGTACCGCCACGTTACAATCCCTGCAGAAAATTTCTCTGAAGATACAATGAAAAGCGGTATAGGCTTTGACGCTTCAAACTACGGCTATGCTGTTGTTGAAAAAAGCGATATGGTGTTCATTCCTGACCCCGATACCGCAATTATTGACCCCTTCTGTTCTATTCCCACATTATCAATGACAGGTAATGCTATGATTATTGATAACCCTCAGAACAGACCCTTGGCTCAATATCCCAGAAATATAGTTCTTGCAGCGGAAAAATATATGGCAGATTGTGGCGTGGCTGATACAATGCTCATTCTTCCCGAATTTGAATTCTATCTTTTTGACCAGGTGGGCTGGAATGTTTCTCCTGACAATATAAGTGCAGGCGTTGATGCTAAACAGTCTTATTGGAACAGCGATGTTGCAGGTGACGGTGTTATCGTTCCCAAACAGAAAAACTATCATATCGCAAAACCCTTTGACGTTACTTACGAATGCCGTAGCGAAATGTGTATGCATATGGCAGATGCAGGTATTGAAATCAACTACCATCATCCCGAGGTTGCAGCATCAGGTCAGTTTGAAATTGAACCTCAGCTTGGCAAAATGACAAAAATGGCGGATGCTACAATGTGGATAAAATACATTATCCGTAATACCGCTCTTAAATACGGCAAAACTGCTACATTTATGCCTAAACCCATTTACGGCGAAGCAGGTAGCGGTATGCACGTGCATATGCTTCTTCTTAAAGATGGTAAGCCTGTTTTCTCTGACGATAATGGTTATGCAAATCTTAGCGAAACCGCACATTACTTTATGGGTGGTCTTCTTAAGCATATAGGCTCACTCTGTGCTCTTACAAACCCCAGCACAAACTCCTTCAAACGTTTGATTCCCGGTTTTGAAGCACCTGTAACAGTTGGTTATGCAACATCAAACAGAAGTGCGGTTATCCGTATTCCTGCATATGCTAAAGCTCCCGAGAAACGTCGTTTCGAGCTTCGTAACCCCGATGCTACTTGTAACCCCTATTTCTGCTTTGCAGCTATTCTTATGGCAGGTCTTGATGGTGTTAAAAATAAAATTGACCCTCACGCAAACGGTTGGGGACCCTATGACTTTAACCTTTTCAATCTTCCCGAAGAAGAAAAGGCAAAGCTTCAGGGCTTACCTACAACTCTTGATGAGGCTCTCAATGCTCTTGAAAGCGACCACGATTACCTTACTGAAGGTGGAGTATTCCCCGAAGAGCTTATCAAAAACTTTATTAAATCAAAACGTGCTGAGCTTGCTGAAATGGCAAAAATCCCCACACCTGCTGAATTTGAAAAGTATTATAATCTTTAATTAAAATAATCACCTACCCGAAAGGGTGGGTGATTTAAGTATAATCGGTTATAATATTAAAAGATTTTTAATGAAATGGAGAGAAATTCTCACAACTATGATAATAGATTTCCATACCCACGTTTTTCCTGAAAAAATTGCAGAAAAAACCATTGAAAAATTAAGCTTTGTTTCGGGTGGTCTTATTCCTCAGACAAATGGAACATTAAACAGTCTTAAGCTTTTAATGGGGAAAGACGGTGTTGATAAAAGCGTTGTTTTATCAATTGCCACCAACGAAAAACAGCAGACAGCAGTTAACGATTATATTAAATCCTGCGAAAGTGAAGATATTATTCCTTTCGGTTCTGTATATCCCCACGCTGAAAATGCTATGGAAGAATTAGAGCGCATAAAGGGTATGGGCATTAAAGGTATTAAGCTTCATCCTGAATATCAGCAATTTTTTGTTGATGACCCTAAAATGAAGCCACTTTATAAAAAGATTTCCGAGCTTGGTTTAATTGTAGTTTTCCACGCAGGTGTTGATTTTGGTTACCCTGCACCGTATCACGCTACGCCAGAAAGATTGCGTGAAGCAGCAAAATGGATTGATACTCCAATGATTTGTGCCCATTGGGGTTCGGCAGGTATGGGCGAGGATGTTTTAAAATACCTTTGCGATACTCCCGTTTATTTCGACACCGCTTTCGGTTATGCCTCAATGCCGAAAATAACAGCCCAACGGATTTTAGAGAAAAAAGGTATTGATAAAATACTTTTTGGTTCCGATGCACCCTGGCATGCACCATCTTGGGACATAGGTATGATAAAAACTCTTGAGCTCACTCCTGATGAAGAGGGAAAGATTTTCTCAGGAAATGCTATTAAGCTTTTAAATCTTTGATATAATTTTTATTAAGTATTTATTAAATTAAAATCCGTCATATTGACATTGTTTTTTATGAGTGTTACAATTTTTGTAGAAAATAAACATTTCTGAAAGAAAAGAGTGATAATATGAACGGAAAGAAATTATATAAAAAAGAAGACGGTAAAAAAATTGCAGGTGTTTGTGGCGGTATTGCAGAATATCTCAATATTGACCCAACCTTAATTCGTCTTGCCTGGGCACTTTTCTGCTTAGCAGGCGGCAGTGGGCTTATTATCTATATTGTAGCGGCATTTGTAATGCCAAATGAAAGCGATGTAAAAGAATAAAGACTGTTGCTTTTAGCGCAGAACAAAAAGCAGGCACAAGCCTGCTTTTTTAACTGCTTTTCGCCCACTCGGAGTATCTGCATACATCTTCGGGTCGAGAAAACAGTTTCTGCATCTAAAATCAAAAGTCTTTTGAATACTATCCCTCTTTTTTGCTTGCAAAAAGGAGAGGGGACCGCGTCAGCGGTGGGTGGTACAAAATGAAAACAAGTTTACAAATAGAACTATTTAGTTTACAAGATTTAAAATATAAAGATTTCCATCAGAAGCTTATGCCTACTGTTGATGAAGATAAGGTGATAGGTATCAGAACCCCTGTTTTGCGGAAATTTGCAAAGACTTTTTCTAAAACAGAAGAAGCGGAAAGCTTTTTAAAAAATCTTCCTCATAAATATTATGAGGAAGATAATTTACACGCTTTTTTGTTGGAAGAAATAAATGATTATGAAATATTAATTGAAGAATTAAACAAATTTCTTCCCTTTGTAGATAACTGGGCAACTTGCGATATGTTGCGCCCGAAAATATTGAAAAAGCATAAACCCGAGCTTTTGGTAGATATAAAAAGATGGCTGAATTCAAAAGATACTTACGCAATCCGTTTTGCAGTAAATTGTTTAATGAATTATTATCTTGAAGAGGATTTTAAGCCGGAATATCTTCATTTGGTTAAAAATATCGAAAGCGAAGAATACTATATCAATATGGTAAGAGCCTGGTATTTTGCAACAGCACTCGCAAAGCAATATGATGAAACAATCAAACTTTTAGAAACAAATTCTCTCGATAAATGGACACATAATAAAACTATTCAGAAAGCGGTTGAAAGTTACCGAATAACTGATGAACAAAAAATAATTCTGAAAAGCTTAAAAAGATAAAGATTACAACCCCTCATATTTCGTTTGAAATATGAGGGGTTGTGTATTATAAATCTTATTCAGCCTTAGGAGCGTAGAGGTCTTTGAGTCTGAGGAGATGCTCATATCTTTCGAGAGCTGTCTGTTCTGACTGTGCAAAGAGAGCTTCTGCTCTTTCGGGGAAGGAACGAGTAAGAGCTGAGTAACGTGCCTCGTTAAGAAGGAATGCTTTGTAATCGCCTGTAGCAGGTTTGGAATCGATTGTGAAAGGATTCTTGCCTTCTGCTTTGAGAGCGGGGTTGTAACGGAACATATTCCAGTAACCGCATTCAACAGCTTTCTTCATTTCGTTCTGGCAGTTAATCATACCACCCTTGATTGAGTGCATTTCGCAGGGTGAGTAAGCAATGATAAGAGAAGGTCCATTGTAAGCTTCTGCTTCTTTGATTGCTTTAAGAGTCTGGTTCTGGTCTGCGCCCATTGCGATCTGTGCAACGTAAACGTAGCCATAGCTCATTGCGATTTCAGCAAGGCTCTTCTTAGCGATAGCCTTACCTGCAGCAGCAAACTGAGCAACCTGACCGATGTTGGAAGCCTTAGAAGCCTGACCACCTGTGTTGGAGTAAACTTCAGTATCGAATACCATGATGTTTACATCTTCACCGGAAGCAAGAACGTGGTCAACACCGCCGAAGCCGATATCATAAGCCCAACCGTCACCACCGAAGATCCA
>JAZUOA010000007.1:0-8643 GCA_045604445.1 Acutalibacteraceae bacterium | reverse complement strand
CCATACAACACCTTCATGGCCGTTAATAAGCCTGTTTTCACCCTTGGGGAATTTTGCAGAAAGCTTATTTTCTCTTCCCATTTTCATAAGTTCAAAATCAGTTCCGCAAAACCCCTGAAAAACAGGAAGCACTTCAATACCTTTATATAAAGGTTCTCCTCGAAGCCGCTGCCTTTCGGGATTTATTAAATTGATTTCGCCAAATTTAATTGGTGAATTTTTATCATTTTGAAAATATGTACCGTAAGTTTTCATATTTGCTCTCCTTTTTTATATGCACCTACTCAAATTTAATTATGAAGTGCTGAAGGGTCTTTGTCAAGATATAATCAAACATCTTCTTTGTACAATTATGAATAAAAATATCCATACCCAAAATTAAAGAAAAAGCGAGAGGTAACACGGAATCTATCCGTATTACCTCTTTTACTGTTTTTAGCATCCCTGTGCATTATTTTTTCGTTTCTTGTTTTATCCCACCCGAAAATTTTTATTTACTAAGCAACGGCATTTCCGTCATACGAAGCCTTGCGCAACCATAGGGGCAAAGCTCCATTTCCTGAACATCGGAAATAGGGGTTAATGATTTCGGTGTTTTTCTTGCAACACTTCTATAGGGGAATTTATGCCCCCAATTTATCTGTTGCATTTTGGCTTTTATAGTTAATGGTGGGTTCTCTTGCGAAAAAGGAGTGCTTCCGATTCCATTGAACTTAACCTCAAAATCATTGTCAGAAAATCCGTAATTCCAAGGTGTTTTGGGTATAAGCTGATAATCGCAATACGGGAATTTTCTCTCAACACCCTTTTTAACATATTCTCTCATTTCCTTTTCGTAAGCAACAGGAACAGAGAAAAGCAAGGAGCCCATCTGCAAAGCATAAAGGTTATTGGGTCTTTCTTTGAAAAACGGTGCTGTTGTGAATTCGATTTCAATTTCAGTTTCACCTTGTTTGACGGTAAATTCAAGGTCTTTAACCTTGGCAGCTTCACCATTCACTTTAAGGCCTTTTGCAAAAGACGGAATACGAACTACAAAATTAAAATCCTTTTCTGCATCTATAAAATAGCGCATTTTGTTTTCAAACGGGTAATTAGTTTCAAGCTTTATTTTCACCCCATTGCAATTAAGAGCAGCGGGCAACATAATTGAATTTATTATTGTGTCACCATTATGCATAAAGCTTGCAAGCGCAAATTTCGGCCAGCCCTGATTAAAGTTTGCTGTGCAACAACCGAAATTAGGCTCAAGTCCGAAGGTATGCGCATAAGGGCCGTTTGTACTCCACGGAGCCATAATCATAGTTTTCTGACAGGCAACCTGATTAACCTGTTGAACATATTGATGAGTCCACATATCTTCGCTGAGAGTTGCAGGAAGAGCATTGAAACCAAGCATTTCAAGGCGCTCTGCCCATTTATTATCTCCCGTATGAGCAAAAATTTCTTCATAGGAATACATCTGCTCTACTACAGCGCAGCACTCCGTACCTTTTGTGGGGTCGAGTCCTGAAAGAACCTCATCACCTGTGAAGCCTTCGAAAGCAGTGCCGTTATATTTATCAAGAATCGAACGAAGCTTTTCTGCGTTATCGGTATATTCCTCTCCTAATAAATCATGGGAAACTGCCTCGCTTTTAAGCATCATAGCCATATTTACTATATGAGTATTCAATACCCACATATGACTTGGCTTTTTCCATTTTTCAGTTGTTGTATTATAGTCAAATCCCTGGTCTTTAATTATTTTTGCTAAATCCTTAATCCATTCTTCATTGTATTTTTCATACAAGAAATTGATTGAAATGAATGCTTCGAACCATCTGTATTTTGCCCACTGAAAAAGCTTAATTTCGCCACTTTTAAGGAGTTCATAATAGTTTTTAAGCACCTTATAAATTACTTCAGGGATTCTATCATCTCCTGAGCAATCATAATACACCTTAAGTACTTTACAGATAAGCTGTGTTGCCCAAGTATCGTATTTTGCCCTTTTTTCTTTTTTACAAGGACAAATCCAACCATCTTCCTCTTGAGCTGAAACAATTGCATCAATATATTTTTTTACCGTTGCAATCATTTCTTCATTTTCCAAAAGATAAGCAAGGGGAACAAAGCCATCAAGCCAATATGGTACTCTCTCCCAGCCTTCTCGATTCCCGCCAATCCATGCACTGTCACGAATATCGGGCCAGATTTTATGGAGATTACCGCTTAAGCCCTCTGCCTGAATTTCAAGCTGACGGCGAAGCCATCCTTGAGGCTTAATCTCTTTTGATGTAAAGAACTCCCATTTATTCATATTATTTCACCTCAATAGCATCTTCGTTTTCTTTTAAATCCACACCTTTTTTGAGGAGAAAATAAAGAGGTATAAGAGCCAATATGGTAACTATACTTGCCCAAAGGAACATATCTTTTGCAGGAACTATTACTTCTGCATTAGCTTCGTTTATTATAGTCTGCGCTGCATATTTACATGCAGTTTCACCAATAAACGGACCTATAATCATAGGAAGAAGAACAGCAAAAATCATTCTGATGCCTTGGAAAAGACCTGCCTTGCCTTCGGGAATAAAGTCTTTAACGGTAGCACCGAACAAAATGTTAACAAGAGCGTTACCAAGAACAACAGGCACTATGCTTATAAGAATAATATAAATATTGGTGCTGGTTGAGAGCAAAAAGAAGCCTAACACCAAAACAACAACACCTGTTACAAGGCAGATGCCTTTTTTCCTTGTTGAGAGTCTGAGCATAGCCACAATCAAAGCAAGAACAATGGCCACAACAACCACAGCAGTAATTATAACAGGCGCTTTCAAGATGTTTTCCACGCCACCGTTATCAGGAATAACAACATATTGAACATATGTAAGGAGATAAGGGTAGAAAACCTGGAACGCAATTATAGCAAAGCAGAATGATGCAAGAGAAAGATAAAGCCTTGCATTTTCTTTTATAACAGAGGGTCTGAAGCCATAGAGAAGATCAGCCCAATAGTTTGAAGATGTCTCTATCTGTGCAGTGCGAGGCGGATCTTTAATTAGGAATAAACCAATCACACCGCACAAGGTAACAACAATACCTAACCCACCAAAGAAAAGTTTATAGGAAATGGTGCCTGCCTGAGCGAAGCTACCAACACCTGTTACCGCAAAAGAAGAAACAGTACCAACAACAGACAACACCGTTTCAACAAGAGGCCTTTGCTTAGGAACCGTAACATCCGTTACCCAAGCCTGAAAAGCCGCATCGTTACTTGTTGAGCCCATAAAGGTCATAACAATATCCATAAGAATAACAAACCATACGGTGCATCCGAGAATCTTTGCTTCATCAGTGAGGTTAAGAAGGTTTGCAACATTATCTTTTGTAATAAAGCCGAACATAGCAGTAACTATACCCCAAAGGATGTAGCCAACAGAAATAAACATTTTTCGGTTTTTCAGCTTATCACTAAGAGCGCCCATTATAAAGGTTGTAAGCACTGCCGCAATAGCCGAAAGGGCAACCATCCTTGAAACTGCTGTTACAGCCTCCATTGAGCCAAGAATTGCTGATTGCGATACATCAGCATATATTTCGTTGGTGATAAAGGTGTTGAAATACATATTTTCCGTATTCCAGGCTATACCACCCATAAAGCAAAAGAGGGTAATTATGAACCAATTCTTTTTACTTAATTTGTCTTTAACCATATCATATCATTCCTTTTGTACAAAAAATTTCATATAGAATTTTTTATTCAGGTATAACCTGATATGTAACATCTTCAAACTGCATTGATACTTCTTCTCGGGTGAAGCCTTCGAGGTCATATCTGTCTGAATAGAAATTATATTTATCAATAGTAAAAGTAGTATCGGGCTTGCAGGTGATCATAGTGCAGCCTCTTTGCGAACCAAGCTTATCAATGCCTGAATATGCAAAATAGTCAACGCTGTAACCATAGCTGAATTGAATACCTTTATATTCGAAGGTTGTATTATTAACATGATCATGACCGTTAAACATTGCCTTTGTTGACCCAAGCTCAAGCATCTTTTCAAACATATCGTCCTCACCGTACCCGCAACAAACCTGTCTGCCAAGTTCGCCGATTATACCTTCAACATATTTGAAATTCTCTGTGTCTTTATAGCCGTTTTCACGGAATTCGGTCCATGCATCGTCCATTTCAACAAGAGGTATATGGAAAAATGCAAGAGATTTAACAGGAACTGATTCTTTACTGATTTTCTCATTTTCTGCATTCATTCTGAGTATTTCAGTTTCGTACCATTCAACCTGATTAGGATGAATATTATCATATGTACCCTTAAGGCTTTCAATGATGTTATTGTCCTTAATATAAGCTTGAGAGTCAATTAAAATTATTGCCTGAGTAATGAGTCCTTTTGAATTCTTAACCTCAATAGTGTGGTTTCCGCAACCATCAACATCTTCAGGACCTGCTTGGAACAAGCAATGTTTATATTCCTCATTTTCATAAAACTCTGCAACAGCTTCTCTGTCAAAGTATGAATAGAATTCAGCATCGTGATTACCGAATGTAACATCCCAATAAACACCAAGATTTTCCATAAGGTTTGCAAAAGCCTTTATACCACTATTGTTATTGAATGTACCGGCTCTGTAAGGCACCGGAAAAACAATATCACCCGTTGCAATAACAAGGTCAGGTTTTTCCTTTGTTATCATAGCTGCAACTGCATTGAGCGCTTTTTCATCCACGCCCTTTGACATAAAGCCTCCACCAATATGAATATCAGTAAGGTGCATTATTTTAAAATCTCTGTCAGTTGTGAAATACCAATTTCCGTTTTCATCCTTCTGAGGAACAAGTTGCTCTTCAAATTCCAGCTTGTTGTATGAATTACCCTTTTCTAAAAGGTTCTGAACTGATAAAAGGTTTAGCCCTGTGATTAAAATTCCCAGAATTATAACTACCGAAATAAAAACAAGTGGCTTTTTTTTGCTTTTTTTAGATTTTTCTTTTGACAACATTAACACCCCTTCTAAATTTACAACTAAAAAATACCATAATTACTAAAAGTTTTCAAGACGCTTTAATTCATTCCCTAAAGAATCCCCCCCTTTCGTTGACACTAAAAATATATTATGCTAAAATTAAAAAACTACAGTTGAAGGATTGATTAAAAATGAGAAAAATATTGTCTGCCTCCTTAATGTGTGCTGACCTTACAAACCTTATTGATTCCATAAAAGAGCTTGAAAAGGCTGAAATAGATTATCTTCACATTGATATTATGGATGGTTCCTTTGTTCCGAATATCACTTTAGGCTTTGATCTTATTAACTCCATAAAAAAGGTAACTGATATACCTTTGGATATTCATATGATGGTTAATGAGCCATCAAAATTTATTGACCGAATGGAGCTTTCAGAAAACGATATATTATGTATTCATTATGAATCTGAAAAGCACATTCACCGCGCACTTGAAATGATAAAAAACAAAGGGTGCAAGGCAGGGCTTGCAATCAATCCCCAAACTCCTGTTGAAAGCATAAAATATCTTTTAGAATACGTTGATATGCTCCTTATAATGACCGTTAGCCCCGGCTTCGCAGGTCAAAAAATGTTTGCAGGAGCAGAGCGCAAGGTGGAAGATGCAAAAAAGCTTTTGGATAACTGCGGTTTTTCATCAATACCAATTGAGGTTGATGGCAACATAAGCCTTGATAACGGCAAAAAATTAAAGCTTTGCGGAGCTGAAATTTTCGTTTTAGGCACAAGCGCATTATTTTTAAAGGATAAAGCTATACCCCAAGCCGCAAAAGACTTCAAATCATATTTAGGGTGATTTTATGTATAACAATATTAAAGCTGCAGTTGTAGGCAGTATAAATATGGATTTTATTCTGAATGCAGAGCGAATTCCCGAAGCTCATGAAAATGTTTTAGGCTCCGATTACGGATACGCTTGCGGCGGTAAGGGCGCAAACCAAGCAACCGCCCTGGCTCGCCTTGGTGCAAAGGTTAAAATGATAGGCAAGGTTGCCGATGATGATAATGGTAAAAAGCTGATCGAAAACCTAAAAAATAATGGAATAGATTCTTCCGCCGTTGCCTTAAACGGCGCTCAAACGGGGCTTGCAGCCATTTTAATTGATAGCGAAGGAAGAAACCGCATTATAGTTTATGAAGGCGCAAATGCGCAAATAGACCCAAAGGAAGCATCAACGGCTATCACCTCTGAGCTTGACCTTTTATTAGTTCAATTTGAAACAAATGAAGAGGTTGTTATTGATTGCGTTAACAAAGCAATTATAAACAACTTAACAACGGTTGTAGATTGCGGGCCTGCAAAAAACTTTTGCTTAGAAAAAATGCAAGGGATAACAATTCTTTCACCAAACGAAAGCGAAACAAAGGCTTTAACCGGTATATACCCTGACAATGAAAGCAATATTTTAAATGCCTCAAAAATCCTGAAAGAAAGAAGCAATGCAAAATTTATTGTTTTAAAGCTAGGTGAAAGAGGATGCTCCGTTTGGAACGGAAAAGAGCTTAAGCTTTTACCTGCATATGAAAGCAAGGTTAAAGATACAACCGCCGCAGGAGATTGCTTTACCGCGGCAATGGCATTGGAATTTGTTAAAAGCGGTGATATTTTAAAAGCCTGCGACACAGGAAACAAAGCGGGAGCAATAGCCGTTGGCAGAATGGGAGCTCAAAGCTCAATGCCTACTCTTGAAGAAATTTTGAATATATAAAAAACCGGGACTTTTACAGGCTTTGAAGCCTGCGAAAGTCCCTTGCTTTATATAGCTTTTGCATTCTTCTCTTTTTTACATCCCCTTTTCATTACCTTTTAAAAATATTTAATTGCACCTATTATTGCCAGATGCAAGGGATAGTAAATATAGAAAAACCACTTCATAAATTTGTTGATTTTGGGATTATCCCCTCTTTTTCCGTTATACATTTTTAAAAGCGGAACAGATAACACAACCCCCATTTGAATTATCCCGTAAATTAAATCGAAGGCATAAGCATAAACAACCGAATACAAAAACACCAACAATATCATATACTGCATTTGCTTTTTAAAGCTTCCCCGGTTTAAACCAATTGAAAAAACACAAAGCGCGGCAACACAGCTCCAATCACTAGGGAAACTTACAATGCATATCAAAACGCTTAAAACCGCCTTAAGCCACGATTGCTTTATTATCTCTGTATGATTCAAGCGCAAAAGAACAAGCCCCCAGGCAAGCGACCAAACAACGCTTGTTTGATTAAAAAAGCTACCGTAATAAAATGGGATAAATGATTTTATACCCTCAAATGCGCCCGAAGCAAAAACATAAGCAAAATGAGAAATAAAAGCTAAAGAAAAAAGCCTTAATGTGTATTTTTTAATGTTTTTAGTGTAATAAAACCCTTCTGCTATAAAAAAACACATTATCGGGCAGGTTAACCTTCCAACAATATGCAAAGCAACCGCCAACGGTTCATATGAATAGCCGGGAAACACCGCCCAGGCTATATGGTCTATAGTCATTGCGATAATTGCAATAAGCTTTAAAGAATTTGAATTCAGTTTTTTTGAATTTATCATATTATTAGCCCCTTTAGGATTTAAATATAACAAAAAACAAACAAACAAGCAACTGTTTCTAAAAAAACTCAACGCCCCTCGCAAAAAGCAAAGGACGATGAGTTTTTTATTTAAAGGAGAGAATTGTTTTATCTGTTATTTGCCACAACTAAATCAATAGAATCCTCAGATTGTATCATATTAACATTTATTTGTAATACAGCATATTATCAATGGTCAAAGCTATTATAATCTAAGCTTGTCATTTCAAAAGAAAACTCTGCGCTCTCGCCTGCAATAACCAGCGAAACTGTTCCGTTTATATCATTGAGAATAAATTCATCTGCATTTTCAGGGGTAAGAGTTCCAACAATTTTACCATCATGAACTACAACCATTTTGAAATTGCCCCTATTTACTTTGAAATCATAGATATTTAATACAAAATCCGATTTACCGATTAAATTGGTATACAAAACCTCATATACTCCCGTAAATTTATTTGATGAAATCTCAGTCATATTTGTTAAATTATTTGTTTTTGTTGAAACGCCAAGGGCTCCTGTATCCTTATTTATAATATTTTCATCGGTAATGGTTTGTAGCTCGTAGTTTTTTGCACCGTTTGTATCCTCAATATGCTCTAAATCAGTATTAAAGAGCATAATTCCGGCAATTATAACCGCAATAAGTACCACAGGCACAAATAGTTTATTTTTAACAGTTTTTATATTTTTCATAAAATCACCACTTCATTTAAGGCGCTATCTATCATTTTCTGATTTGTTTTTTCAACATATTTTGCAAGCTGTTTTAAAAGCGAGTGTCCTGTTTTTTTATAATCTGATTTAAGAATTTCATCTATTACCTTTTCTCTTTCGCTTTTTTCAATATCGTATATTTTCAAAAGGCAAGTGAGAGTCAGCTTTATTTTATCCTCCAAAGTGTATTCATCCGAGCAAGGCTCTGTTAAAGCGCTTCGTTCGATACAGCAGGTAACCGTTTCCGCTCTTCTGAAGCGTTGCAAATCCCAATCAGATAACCTCCCCCCCAGAATTTTCAAGTTTTTTTC
>JAZUOA010000006.1:0-4536 GCA_045604445.1 Acutalibacteraceae bacterium | reverse complement strand
TACGCAATCTCTCTTGGTCTTGCATTCCTCATCATCCCAATTGTTGAGGTTATCAAGCTCTTCCAGAGAAAATTCGGCAAGGCTCGCGACTAATTCAAACATAAAAATTAAGCCATCCGATTTATTTATCGGATGGCTTTAATTTATATTTTTTTAATTATTTAATTATAACATCAGCATAAACAGGATAATGGTCGGAAACAAACCTACCATCAACACCTTCTGTAACAACCTTATATGAGAGCGCATCAAAATGCTCATTAATCATTACATAATCAATAACATCATCTGCATGCTTATCAGGCTTAGTATCATGGTATGTACAATAATCCATTGTATCGGGAGCAATAAATTTAGTGTCACGAAGAACACCGGAATCAACAAATTGATTGTAGTTTGTGCTACCCTGTTTAACGTTCATATCAGCAGTAAAAACAACGGGAAGGTCTGCGTATTCCTTTGCTTTGTTAACAATTAAATCAACACTGTTTTTTCTTGCGGCTATACCGACATGGTCAAAATGGCTGTTAAGGTGAACATACTTTTCACCTGTTTCTATATTTTCAAGAACTACCCAAGTACAAACTCTTCTGCAGGCGGCATCCCAACCAAAAGAAACTTTATCAGGCGTTTCTGATAACCAGAATGTTCCGCTGTCTATCGCTTTGTATTTATCCTTGCGGTAGAATATTGCAGAATACTCGCCTTCATTATCGCCATCATCTCTACCAACACCTACATAGGCATACTTTTCGCCTACAGTTTCTTTTAAAGTTGACATCCATTCCGGAGTTGCTTCCTGAACCCCTATAGAATCAGCTTCACTTTCCAAAATTGTTTGGGAAACAATGCCTATGCGGTCCTCCCAAGTATCCTTACCTACATTCGCACAACGAATATTAAATGACATAATACGCATAGCGCTTTCCTCCTTTGCTTCAAAGCCTTGAACAACTGAATTATCAGGCTTATTTTGTACAATACCGAACAAAGATGTTATCATTGTGAAAAAGGACATTATTATCGCAATGATTCCCGACAATGTTCCGCTTGCCATAAAATCCCTCCTATTTAGTTTTTTTCTTGTTTATGTTTTTGTATTTTTCAGCAGCTTCATTAACGTCACCATCAAAAACCATTTTACCGTTTTTCATAACAATTCCGCGATTACAAAACTCTGCTGCTATCGCAGGCTGATGAGTAACAAAAAGAAGCGTTACATAATCTTTCTCGATTATTTCGTTAACCTTCTCTCTGCACTTTGTTTTAAAGGCGGTATCACCAACGCTTAAAGCCTCATCAACAATAAGTATTTCAGGCTTAATATTAACATTTATTGCAAAACCTAAACGCGATTTCATACCACTGGAATATGTGCGAACAGGTTGGTCAATATAATCTTCTAATTCAGAAAACTCGATAATTGTCGGTTCAAGAGTTTTGATTTCATCATCTGTGAGACCTAATATATGACCTTTCAGGTAAATATTCTCTCTACCTGTAAGCTCACCGTCAAAACCGCTTTTAAGCTCCAAAAGAGCGCTTACTCTTCCGTTAACAATTATTTCGCCATCGGTAGGAAATGCAACGCCGGTAATCATTTTTAAAACTGTGGATTTGCCTGCGCCGTTTTTTCCGAAAAGGGCAACTGACTCACCCCTTTTAATTTCAAAGCTAACATCATTAACTGCAAGCTTTTCCTTATATTTAATGCTTTTAAAGAAAACACCTAACAGGCGCTTACGAGTGCTGGAATAAAGCTTGTATTTTTTTGTAACGTTTTTTAATTCAATAACAGTATCTCTCATAGCTACTCCTTACAATACATCCGGGATTTCTTTTCGGAGTTTTCTGTATGCCCATAAAGATAAAAAGGCAAGAATAATGTATTCACCAACAAATATTGCAAGCTCTACAGGCTCTTCAAAAAACCATTTATGATAAATAAAGCAATCTCTGTAGCCATAAACAATAAAAGTTACGGGATTTATCTTCATAAATGCATTTATAAGCGGTTTATTTGCTATATTCTCTATATTCCAAATAACACCCGAAAGCCAAAAAACGCCAATATTAAAAGACTTAACAAGGTTAGAAAAATCCTTACTTATGCATGAAACCAAGCCAGCAAATAAGCTCCAAGCATTAAAGAACATAAACATCAAAAATGTATATAACGGTAACTGCAGTAAATAAATAGTCGGGAAATAACCAAACAAAGAAAAAATGGCTATAACAACCACCAATAAAACTAAATGAACAAACAAGGTTGCAAGATTAGTAAAGGTAGGTATTGTCATTATAGGATATTTCATTTTTGTTACAAGATAACTATATCTTCTTATGCAAGTTGTTCCGCCATTTATAGCTTCAGTCATAAAAAACCATGCAATTATACCGCACATAAGCCAAAGTATAAATGGATAATCACCTATATCCTTACCACTTCGCAAACCTATAGAAACGGCAAACCAATAAACAAAAATCGTAAAAACAGGCTTTATAACTGCCCACGCCCAACCCAATGCAGAGCCGTTGTAGGTCTTTTTCAAATCAGCAACTGCAAGACGCATTATTTGAGATAAATTATTCTTATGCTCTTTAAAATTTAGAGAAATAACTTCTCTGTACTTAAGTTTATTCACTATAGAATTCCTCCGTGGAGTTAATTTTTAATTTCAACAGAAAATTCGGTTTCTGAGATTTTGAAGAAAACGGGGCGCTCTTCAAGAGAAATATTCGGACAATGAAGCGTAAGCATCAAATCACCCTTCAGGCTTTTAAAAATCATACCATGACCACCATTATCCTGAAAAACAGGCTTCAAATGGCTCCATTTACCGTTTATAGAACCGTTATCGGAAGTTGCAACGCATTGCAAATAACCATCGCCGCAGGTAGACCATATCATTATAAGATTGCCATTTTTCAACCTGTAAAGGAAAGGTCCATCAGTAACATTATGACAATCCTCAGTTGCATTTCTTTTTAAAAAAGAGCTTGCAGCAAAAAGCTCTGTAGGATTATTTAAAGCGCAAGTTAAATCCTCGCTTAATTCAACAAAACAAATTGTTCCATCAAGAGTCTGAGTGTGTTCATGGCAAAAAACGCAATACACTTTGCCATTTTCCTCATAAAGAGTACCATCCAAGCATTCCCAACCATCAGGAGTAACAGAGCCTTTTGAATGAGGAATAAATTTGCCATCAGGCTTATCACTTTTTAAAATATATGTACCTCTTAAACCATCAGGTTTTGTAAAGGTCGCAAGCATATAAAATGCATTATTATAATAATGCACCTCGGGAGCCCAGTTGACAGCGTCATTCAAACCATTCTCAGTTGAAGAAAACACCTCTTGGGGGTCAGACCAATTCTCAAGATCCTCACTTATATATACATCAAAACCGCCTGTTTTCACACCAAAATTAGCGGCACGAGTGCCATACATATAGTATTTTCCGTTATGGGTAAGCACAAAAGGGTCGCGGATATTTATTTGTGAATTTTTCATTTCATCACTTTCCGAACACAACAATCAATTATATTTTAATATATATTACCACATATTTACAAAATAAACAATACCTGATAACACTTATATTTTTTTACTTCATTGACAAACCTCACCAAAAATAATACAATCTCATTATCCAATTGATTTAAAGGAGATTCTTTACTATGAATAAACCACTAAAAATAACTACATCCGTTTTAGGATTCACTGCGGTTGCCGCAACCGGATTCCATTTTATCAACAAAGAGCTTCACAAGGATATATGCATGATTGCTCACAGAGGTCATAGCGGAAAGCACCCGGGCAACACCGAAGTAGCCTTTTTAAGCGCAGTTAAAAACGGTTCAGGTGGCATTGAAACCGATGTTAGAATTACCAAAGACGGCGTTTTTGTTGTTAACCACAATGACGAAGCAACCTTTTTTGATGGCACTGAGCTTTTAGTTGCCGAATCAACTTACGAAGAACTTACAAGAAAACCCCTGAAAAATGATAAATCGGATGAAACTGTATACCTTTGCACATTTGAAAGATACCTGGAAATTTGCCGCGATGCTGATATGATTTGCTTTATTGAGCTTAAAGGTGAATTTTCGGATGAGGATATCAACCGCCTTTTCACTCTCGCCGGTGAAATTTACGATTTAAAGAAATGCTCGCTTCAATCCTTTGAATTTGAAAATTTAGTTAAAACCCACAATGCCTTTCCTGATTTGCAAATTATGCTCACTTACGGAAAGAATTGCGGTGATTATCACAAATGCATTGAATATGGCTTCGATATCGATGCTGAGTATAAAGTTGCGACACCTACAATGGTCAAGGAATTCCATGATAAAGGCTTAAAGGTTGGTCTATGGACAGCAAACGACCTGATTTCTCTTAATTTCTGCCGTGCTCTTGGGGTAGATTACATAGAATCGGATTATTTTGGAAAATGATTGTTAAGGGGATGTAAAAAAAGCGCAGACCGTATAAAACCGGATATAGCAAGGGGTTCTGTAGGTTTAATAAGCCTA
>JAZUOA010000005.1:0-5758 GCA_045604445.1 Acutalibacteraceae bacterium | reverse complement strand
ATCATCAAATCCGAACATTGAGCCCATATCCATCAGATTAACTTCGGACATATCCATACCCTCTGCCATAGACATAAAAGGAGTATAATCAAGATATTTAAAATCAATAAGACCTAAATCAACATCCTTAAGATCAAAATCGTTAACTGTAAGGTTTACAAATTCAAGACCTGTTAAAACATCCTTAGTTTTATCTGCAAGTTGTTCTTTAACAACCTCTCTTGTAGCAGTTTCTTCAATAGCGTAATCCATAAGGTCACGCATATATCCGATACCGCCGGTTCCTAAGGATAAGGTATTGTTTTCATCAGGCTTAAGAATACCCACAATTTCAAGCTCTGTTCCTTCATCAACAAGCTTTTTAACGAAATAATCGTTGGCACTGTTATCGCTCCATAAGCCTGTTTTCTTATCCTTAACAAAATAATCCGCGCTTAAAACAAGCTTAAACTTCATATCAAGAATTTCATCATAAGAATATTCCGTTATTGATTCGTTTTCAAGGGATTCGCCGGTAGCGAGAGCTTGCATAATATTCTTTGTGAACTCTTCCTGATCTTTAAGACCGAGAGCATAAACAACAAGCTCGTTTATCATATTATTGCCGTCAACAATAAGAACAACCTCATTGAATTTTTCAGGCATCTTACCTGCAATAACATCATATTGGGCATCCATCAGCTCATCATCACCGATAAGCTCAATCCAGGCATTAACGGGCATCATACTCGTCATCTGAGAAGCCATATCGCCCATACCCTCCATCATGGGCATATTTTCCATCATGGTGCTTGGGTTAACTTTTATCAACCCGTTTTCTGTATCTTCACGATAAATATTAAGATCTGTGCTGTATTTATACTGAACATCGTTGCAAACCTCATCAAACTCTTCCTGGTTATCCTCAATATATTTTTTGAAGTTATCAAGATTGTTTGAAGTAGATTCCGAAATAAAGGCATTCACCATCTGCATAAGGGATTCGTTAACATAAACCTTTCCCTCTTCCTGATTTTCCATACCCTCAACCATTTCAGTTGTCAACCCCGTAAAAGAGGTCATAACGCTTTCTAAATCAAAGGTCTGCTTTTCAACCGTCATAGGATAAGATAAAAGCATATCCTCCTGAACTCGGTCAATATATACCTGAATACCATTTGATAAAGCAAGGACAAGGGCTATACCTATAATGCCTATACTTCCTGCAAATGCAGTTAAAAATGTTCTTCCGCTTTTTGTTCTCAGGTTATTTAAGCTTAGCGAAAAAGCAGAAGCAAAAGACATAGATTTTTTACCCTTCTCTTTTGCAGAGGCAACCTTTTCCTTTTCCGCCTGCAAATCGGCTTCAGTAGGCACAAAGGGATTAGTATCACCTATAACCCTACCATCAAGGCAACGAATGATTCTGTTTGAATAACTTTCTGCAAGCTCGGGGTTATGGGTAACCATTATTATAAGCTTATCCTTGGAAATTTCCTTAAGGAGCTCCATAATCTGAACACTGGTTTCGCTATCAAGAGCTCCTGTAGGTTCATCAGCAAGAAGAATATCAGGGTCATTTATAAGGGCGCGGGCAATTGCTACACGCTGCATCTGACCACCGGACATCTGATTAGGTTTTTTATGAATCTGATTCTCAAGCCCAACCTTTTTAAGCGCCTCAATCGCTCTTTTTCGGCGCTCTTTTTTAGAAACGCCCGAAAGAGTTAAAGCCAATTCAACATTAGATAAAACAGTTTGATGCTGAATGAGATTATAACTTTGGAATATAAATCCGATAGAATGATTCCGATAAGTATCCCAATCAGTATCATCAAATTTTTTAGTGGATTTACCATTTATGCAAAGGTCACCGCTTGTGTATCTGTCAAGCCCGCCGATAATGTTAAGCATTGTTGTTTTACCGCAACCGGAAGGGCCAAGAATAGCAACAAACTCGTTTTCGCGGAAGGTTATATCAATTCCATCCAACGCTCTAACGGTGGTGTCGCCGGAAACATAATCTTTAACTATATTTTTTAACACTAACATAAGTTATTTCCTCCACCTTAATAATAGAGTTTTTTACGATTAAGATACATAACCACGCATATAATTGCAGCAATCGCCAAAAAACCACCGATTGCATAATAGGCTGTGTAGTCTTTTTGCGGTTCTTTATAAATAATTGTAGGTGAATAATTTTCATCAACTACAATTTCAATCTGGGCACGCTCTTTAAAAAGAAGGTTATAAAGCCATTCAATTAGTTCATCCTCTGTCATAGCGGCAAATTGCTCACCTATTGAAGCAGAATATGTTGCAAATGTACCATTTCCGCCCCCCATAGAACCCATAAGCAAATTCTCGTTACCCGGCATTTTCATTGTTTTGGCAAGAACCCTTAAAAGCGTCATAAGCACACCCTTTTGATCTGCTTGAACATAAGAATAGCTTACCGCCTTGCCATTAACGGTTTGTTTGCTTGTTTTATTTGTAAGAGTGCCTATACCCGAAAGAGAATTAAAATCAAATTCTGCTATTTTAATTTCTGAATTCTCAAGCATTGAACCTAAAAGAGAATTCAAATCTATTTTTGTTAATTCTGACATATCCATATTAACATCTGCGATACCTGAAAGCTTATCTGTTAAAGCGGTTATCGGTAATAAAAGATTTTCAAGGCATTTTTCAAGAGAACCGCTATTTAAGAAATAAACGATATTAGGTAACTTTTCTGTCAGCGTGTAAACAGGCTTTTCAAAAACATCATCGAGTAAATCAAAAACGGGTGTTGTAATTGCTTTAATCACTCCGTCAGAATCAGAAGATTTAAGATATTGACTATAAGTTTTAATTGAATTTTCTTTGCAGCCTAATGCTTCAAGAAGCGGAATAATCGCATCATTGTAGCCTGAACTACCCTTCACGGTAATGCTATCTAAAATTGTTAAATCCTCATCTGCAAGAATAACTCTGAGCACCGGATATAATGGCCTCAAAACTGCCACAACAGCATTTTCAAATCCATAGCGAGAGCCGTTATAAAATCCCCATGAAATTGAATCATCAGAAAGCTTTTGCCAGCCATTTGCTTTTTGCAGAGCTGTTCGAGCAGAAGAATAACCGCTTTCGGTTAAATAATCTGCAACCCCCTTGGGCGTAATATCAATGCCCATAAGCAAAAGTATATCAGCCATACCCTCCTTTTCCAAGGCGCCATAAATACCTTTCGCAAGGGCAGTTACGTTTGAATTACTATATACTGCGGAACCAAGCAAGGCTTCCACGCTTCTGTAACTGCCACCCTCTTTAACGAAATCATCAAGAAGAGGGTCAATTTCTTTTAAAACTTTTTCATAATTTTCCTGTGTGAGATTGGGCGTGTACACCACGCTTGTAGGAATAATATCGGGATAAAGCATTGCTTGTGCCGAACCCGGCTCCGTGGGAGTAAAAAGAAGAATAACGGTTTTTACAATATCATCTGTATTTTTTGAAATTATTCCGCTTAACATATCCGAAGACATATCCGTACCCATGGTAGCAATAAGTTGAGGAAGAGCCTTTTCATTTAATTTAAGCGTTTCAACAAGCCAACGCATTATTTCAACATAAGCTTTGCCTTTATCGGAAACGAACTCCATTCCGTTATGAGCACCGCATTTTGAAAGAACAGCCATATCAATAGGAGCAAACTCAAACCCGATTTGACCTGCCATGCTACCTATTCCTTCTGTCAGCATTTGGTTGATATCAAGGCTAAAAGCCTCAAGATCAATAATTTTAAGAAAGACTGCCAGCTCAACAAGAGGATTACTTGTTATGGGCGAAAGAAGCGCATCCATACAAGCATCCATTTCGCCGCTTTCAGAAAAATATGCAAACGAAGGTAAAATGTCAGTTAATGTATTAAACGGAGCGTTCAACCCTGTTTCCAGCAAATCAAGAACAGGTAAAAGGATGTTTTTTACTATTGTGCTTTTATCCTTATCAGCTTGCGCCTTAAAATCCTGAGAGGATAAAAGATTTGAACATTTAAGCGCTTGAAGCATAGGAACAACCGCATTAGTATAACCATCTTCACCCTGAATTTTAATAAAACCTGAAACCTTGTATTCACCTGAGCACAAAAGAGTATAAAGCAAGTCGTTAAAAGGGGCTAAAGCTTTGCCCACAGCGGTTGCAAAGCTGTTTTTCTCAGTTACGCCCCACTCTACATCCTTTAAATCAACGTCTTCCCAGTATTCCGCTTTTGAAAGCGCTTCACTCACCTGAGGATAATCGATTAAAGCTAATGCCACATCAACAGGTTTCGCAGAAATTCCAACCATTTCAAGTTCGCTTTCATTCGCGCCCAAGGAGGAATACAAAGAAACAACAAGTTCCGAAAGAGTTGCGTCGCTGTAAATCATAGGTTTAACGGTTTCAGCTAAGGTTTTTCCCGTAAAACCCGGCAATGCATAATTCAACAATTTATCTGTGCCGCCTACTGCAGTTAATGCTTGCTCAGAGGTTACTCCACCGGGATAACCATCTGCACCAAGCACAACAACACCTAAAGATGAAAACATCATCGTCAGGCATAATATTAAGCATATTATTTTTTCAACTTTATTTTTCATAAGCATCACTCTGAATTTATTAAAGATTGATTTCATATATTAGAGTGAGTTATCCGAAGCAGAATCAGGATAACCGTTTCCACTCTTTACTAAACTATTCGATACAATATAAATTATACAACATACATTTAATAAAATGTTAAATATTTGTTAACATAAGGAGTTTTAGAATGAGAAAAATTTGGTTTTGGGCTTGTTTCAGTTTACTCTTCCCATTGATTTTAAGCGGTTGCTCGTTAAAAGAAAACGGTGAAACGCTACAAGCCTTCAGTAACAGAATAAACGAAATAAACTCTGAATACAATTTCAATCCGGATGGTTTTATATTTGACCAATCCGAAAGGAGCTTGTCAAAATTTTTTGTATTCAGCGAAGAAAACGAAATTCTCCTTAATTTTAAGCTAAATGAAAAAAACAGAATAAACGAAATGAATTTAGTTTTTGATAAAGAAGCTTTAAACAATAATTATTCATATAGTTTTCTACATCATTGCATATATGCATTTTGTAATAATAACGAACTGACAAAAACGCTTCTTTCAGATATTGATTTTGAAACCGCCATAAAAAACGAGTCTTTTTTTACAGCAAGCGCCGAATCCGACAGTATCAAGCTTTTGATTGACACCACCGAACTCGGCACAGTTATAACAATTTACAAGGATATATAATCCTTCAATTTTTCAGAAATAATTCTCAATGCATTGCCACGGTGGCTTATTTCGTCCTTTTCTTCATCGGTAAGCTCTGCCATGCTTTTTTTGCCGATCATAAATATCGGGTCATATCCGAAGCCGCGTTCACCACGACCCTCAAAGCCTATATAGCCTTTGCACTCACCTCTTGCAGATATAACATCACCATTAGGGAACACGCAACAAACTACCGAAACAAATTGAGCAGTTCTTTCCTCTTGGGGAACATCTTTCAATAATTTTAAAAGCTTTTCATTATTTTTCTCATCATTTCCGTGTTCACCGGAAAACCTGGCAGAATACACCCCGGGAGCACCTGCAAGGTAATCTACCGCTAGGCCTGAATCATCTGCAACACACGGCATACCGCTTTCGCGGCAACCACTTTGCGCTTTTAAAAGAGCATTTTCATAAAAGGTTTCACCGTTTTCATCAATATCGGTTAGTTCAACCCCTGCC
>JAZUOA010000004.1:0-9251 GCA_045604445.1 Acutalibacteraceae bacterium | reverse complement strand
CCCTTGCCTTATAGGTGAGCCGGGTGTTGGTAAAACTGCTATTGCGGAAGGTCTTGCTATAAAGATTGCAAGCGGTGATGTACCTGCACAGCTTTCTGAAAAAGAAATTCATCTTTTGGATTTAACTGCTCTTGTTGCAGGTACCCAATTCCGTGGTCAGTTTGAAAGCAGAATAAAAGGTCTTGTTGATGAGGTGAAGGCAGAAGGCAATATAATTCTTTTCATAGATGAGGTTCATAACCTGGTAGGCACCGGTGATGCTGAAGGCTCTATGAATGCGGCTAATATTTTAAAACCCGCGCTTTCACGAGGTCAAATTCAGGTGATAGGTGCTACAACCTTTAATGAATATCGCAAGCATATTGAAAAGGATGCGGCTTTAGAAAGGCGCTTTCAGCCTGTAAAGGTTGAAGAACCTTCAATAAATGATTGTTATAAAATGCTTGTAGGAATAAAAGAGTATTATGAGAAATTCCACAAGGTTAAAATTGCAGATGCTCTTGTTTATAAAGCAGTTCATCTTTCTGAAAGATATATCAATGATAGGTTTTTACCTGATAAAGCAATAGATTTGCTTGATGAAGCCTGCACATGTGCTAATCTTCGCAATTCAGCGATAGGCGATTATGATAAAGTTCTTAAAAAGATTGCTCAGCTTGATATTGAGGAAGAGGAGCTTATAAACGCTGATCCTAAAGAAACACCTGATTATGAGGCTATTTCAAATATCAAGGCTCAAAAAATAGCACTTCAAAAGGATGCTGCTGAACTCAAAATTAAAGCAGATGATAACGATGTAACTGAAGCAGATTTGGCGAAGGTTATAAATTTATGGACAGGTATACCAACCTCAAAAATTATTGAAAACGATATGCGCAAGCTTTCAGGTCTTGAGGGTAAGCTTAAAGCAAGGATTATCGGTCAGGATGAAGCTATTGAAGTGCTTTCTGCTGCAATCCGTCGCAGTCGCGTTCAGATTTCCGCAGTCAGAAAACCGGCATCTTTTATTTTTGTAGGTCCTACGGGAGTAGGTAAAACTGAGCTTGTTAAACAGCTTGCAAACGAGCTCTTTGAAACACCCGAAACTCTTATCAGGCTTGATATGTCAGAGTTTATGGAAAAGCATAGTGTTTCAAGGCTTATTGGTTCTCCTCCCGGTTATGTTGGTTATGATGAAGCAGGTCAACTGACCGAAAAGGTAAGGCGTAAACCTTATTCTGTTGTTTTATTTGATGAGATTGAAAAAGCTCATCCTGATGTTCTTAATATCCTTCTTCAAATTCTTGATGAAGGCAAAACAAACGATGCACAAGGCAGAACAGTCAGCTTTGAAAATACAGTGATTATAATGACCTCGAATGCGGGTAGCCATATAACTGAAAATGCAATGGGCTTTAACCGTGATAAAGGTCAGGCAACTAAAGATAAGGCAATGAAAGCACTTAGAGAATTTCTTCGTCCGGAATTCTTGGGTAGAGTTGATGAAATTGTTGTTTTCAATACGCTTACAAAAGAAAATCTTGTTAAGATTTCCGGCGTTCTTCTTGAAGAGCTTCGTGCTCCGCTTAAAGATAAGGGGATTGACCTTATTATAGGTGAGGATGTTTGCGAGATTATCGCCGATAAATCTGAAGATGGCGGCAGGGGCGCTCGCGATATCAGGCGCACAATAAGGAAAGATGTTGAGGATGCCATTGCAACTATCCTTATAGAAAATGTCGGTGCCACTGTTACAGAGGTTTCGGTAATTGCCGAAAACGGTGAAATATCAGTAAAATATAAGGCATAAAAATAACCGACAGAGCATTTTGGTGTTCTGTCGGTTTTGGAGTTTTAAATGAAAAAAATTGTTGTGGGAATTCTTGCTCATGTTGATGCAGGTAAAACCACCCTTGCAGAATCAATATTATACAAATCGGGTAAAACTCGTAAATTGGGTCGTGTTGATAATGGTGACACGGCTTTAGATACTCATGCTCTTGAAAAAAAACGTGGTATTACAATTTTTGCAGGTCAATCTTTCTTTCAATTAGGAGATTTTGAAATAAATCTTCTTGATACTCCGGGTCACGTGGATTTTTCAACAGAAACAGAGAGAATGTTGAAGGTTTTAGATTACGCAATACTTGTTATAAGCGGAACAGATGGTGTTCAGTCTCATACAAGAACGCTTTGGAAGCTTCTTAAAAATTATAATATACCAACCTTTGTTTTTGTAACAAAAATGGATTTCCAAAGATGTAAACCTGAAGAAATTATTGCTGATTTAAAATCATTAAGTGCTGATTGTTTTGTTGATTTCTCAAAAAATGATAATGAGCTTTATGAAAATATAGCAATGTGCGATGAAAAGCTTTTAGAAAAGTTTTTTGACGATGAGGAAATTTCTGTAGCTGATATAGCAAAGGTGATTAAATCTCAAAAATGTGTTCCTTGCTATTTTGGTTCAGGTCTTAAAGGTGACGGGGTTGAGGAGTTCCTTAATGGTTTTCAAACCTACATTCTTCCAAATAATTATTCTGAAGAATTGGGTGCCAAGGTCTTTAAAATTACTCATGACAATAAAGGCGAGAGAATTACTCATTTAAAAATTACCGGTGGCGTTTTAAAGGTTCGCGATACAATTGAATTTGGAACCAAAGCAGAAAAAGTAAACAGTATAAGGGTTTATTCCGGGGAAAAGTTTTCTTCTGTTGAGGAAGCAACAGCAGGGGGGATTTATGCGATTACCGGAATAAATTCCCTTAATTGTGGCGATGGTTTGGGTTTTGAAGAAAATTTTTCTAATACATATTTAGAACCTGTTATGAATTATCGGGTAGTATTGCCTGATGGTTGCGATGCAAAAACGTTTCTTCCAAAATTAAAAGAGCTCGAGCAGGAAGATCCGCAACTTAATGTAACATGGAATTCCTTCCTTCAGGAAATTCACGTTTCTTTAATGGGTGATATTCAAACTGACATTCTTAAATGTATTGTTTCTGAGAGATTTAATGTTGAAATTGAAATAGATAACGGAACTGTTCTTTATAAAGAAACAATAGCCAATACTGTTGAGGGGGTTGGGCATTATGAACCTTTAAGGCACTATGCAGAGGTCCATTTGATTCTTGAACCCTTACCCCGCGGAAGCAGTCTTGTTTTTAAATCCAAATGTAATGAAGATTCGCTTGCACGAAATTGGCAAAATCTTATTTTAATGCATTTGGCTGAGAAAGAGCATATCGGCGTTCTTACAGGTTCACCTATAACAGATATTAAAATAACGCTTGCAGCAGGAAGAGCGCATTTGAAGCACACTGAGGGTGGTGATTTCAGGCAATCAACATATCGTGCTGTAAGGCAAGGCTTAATGCAGGCAGAATCTGTTTTATTAGAACCATATTACAGCTTTCGTTTGGAAGTGCCTACTGAACAGATTGGCAGAGCTATAAATGATGTCAGAATGATGAATGGCACATTTAACGCTCCTGAAGAATCAGACGGTGTGAGTATTTTAATAGGTAAAGCTCCGGTGACTGCAATGAATGGTTATGTAAGCGAGGTTGCCTCTTATACCGGTGGCAATGGAAAAATTTTTCTTGAGGTTTGCGGTTATGATGTTTGTCACAATTCTGAGGAGGTTATAGAAAAAACTCATTATTCACCGGAAGGCGATTTGGATAATTCACCTGATTCCGTTTTTTGCGCTCATGGTGGAGGCTTTAATGTTAAATGGGATAGGGTTAGCGAATATATGCATATTGAAAGCTGCCTTCAACAAGAAAAAACACCTTATGAAACTGTTGTAAATCAGCGTAATTTCCATATTGATGATAAAGAGCTTGAAGCGATTATGATAAGAGAGTTCGGTGAAGATAAGCACCCTTATTACAGATATTCCCATCATAAAACTCCAGCCAAACCCGAAAAGAGTGAGTATAACGCAGTTCAACGTAAAAAGTATATTATTGTTGATGGTTATAACGTTATTTTTGCTTGGGATGAGCTTAAAAAATTAGCAAAAGAAAACTTATCTTTTGCAAGAGAAAAGTTAAGTGATATTTTATGTAACTACGCAGCATTTACAAAAAATGAAGTTATTCTTGTTTTTGATGCATATAAGGTTAAAGAAAATGACGGTAAAAAAATAAATTACAATAATATAAAAATTGTTTACACCAAGGAAAAAGAATTAGGTGATAACTATATTGAAAAACTGATAAGTGAAATCGGGAAAAATGAAAATGTTAAGGTTGTAACCTCTGATAACCTCATAAGGCTTTCTGCAGTCAGATATGGGGTGTCCAAAGTTTCTGCAAATGATTTTGAAAAGGAAATAAATGTTGTTAATCAACGAATTGATGAGCTTTTAGAAAAAATAAATAAACCGCGTCCGCAAAGGATAGGGGAGCTTATTGAGATAATAAAAGAGAATAATTAAGTAGAAATTAAAATGCTGTCTTAATTGTTCAGGTGAAATAGATCGGTTTTAACATTTGCCTAATTGTAAGTATCGTGGTGTATTTACTAAAGAAACTTTTAGCCAAAGATGCAAAATATTCAATATTGATTACAAAAATTTCACCCCTCGGTTTGTAACCGAGGGGTGAATTCTATAGTTTGCAGATTAAATTAAACTCTAACAATTTCTTCACTGAGTTCGATAAGACCATCCATGAGAGCTGAGGCAACGCCACGACCGAGAGAAATAAGCTCATGGTAGTGGTTAACAGGATCGCCGCCGGTATAGTCATTATCAGGAACTACATAACCGATAGCGTCATTCATAAGACCAAAGCATTTAACGTCGTCACCAAAAATTTCACAAGCAGGCTTGCTGGAGAAATCTTTTGCAGTAGCTGAATATTCAGCTAAAAGTGAAGCGCCATTAGGAGCGATAAGGTCCTGACAGATTTCGCCGGGAAGGAATACGGTTTTAAATTGATTACCCATTTCCATATAACCAACTTCGGTAATTGTTGAGTATGAGCCGTCTTTATGTGTTAAAACAACATAGTTAGCCATGTTAAGCTTACCAACTGCTTCAATAAGTGAGTTGGTAACAGGAACCTCTACCTGTTTAATATAAAGGTTAAGGAAGGGCTCAACCTCTGTTTCTTCAACAGGTACCCAATTCTCGTACCAAATTGAGTAGTGTTCGTTGTCGCCGTATTCTGCGATTTCTTCTGCGCAGTTAAGCATATCATCAGCTTTAATTTCTTCTTCTGTAAGTGTGAGCGAAAGAGCAATTCTTGCAAGCTCGTAACCGTAGCGTTGAGATTCTTCAACTCTCTGTTCGGTGGGAACACCATCACCAGTAACTCCGCGAGCCATATAAATACCTGCAATAGCACCCTGGAAGAACATAAAGTTGTAGCTTTCGGTATAATCTTCAAGGAATTTACCGCAGTAGAAGAGGTAGTCACCGCTGATTTCTCTACCTGAGTTGGAGCTTGTAGGAAGACCTGCAACATCAGGATGCGCTGCAATGTTAATCATCATAGTGGGTTTTACTGTATCGTCATCTGGAGTGAAAATAAATCTTGTGATATCAGTCATAGCGATTTCTTTTTCGCCTGTATATACTTTCTTTCCGTCTTCAAGTACATACGCACCGTTTTCATCAACTTTATAAATCATTTCGCCTGATGAAGGACGGTTTTTATTTGTGAAGTAATCCTGGCCAAGATCTTTGGTAGCAATTGAAAGACTACCTTCTTCCATGTTCTGATGTGCTTCAATAAGTGCATCTTTAACTTTTTCTTTAAGGAAAGCCATGTAAGCGGGATTTGTACCTTGCTGTAATTCCTCTTCAATTTCTTTACCGCTTATGATACCATTAGAAACAAGTTTTGCAATGTTTTTAGTCCAAAGACCTTCTGTGTCAATACAGCTGTGTGTATGAGTTGAAGAAATGTTGATCGAAACAATGTTGTTGTCAGCAGCGTATTCAGCAAGAAGTGCACGAATATCTTTAATATCTGCATTTGTAATACCGATACAGTCAATAGTAGCAAAAAGAACTGTGCCCTTATCTGTACCATCATTGATTGCAATGCATCTTGCTTTCATATCATCCTTGCCGATACCGGGGATTTCTGCAATACCTTCAACAACGTTTGAAAAACCGTTTTCAGGAGCTATATAACCACCGATATAATAGGTTCCATTTGAATAGTCTTCGGGAATAAGGCTTGTGTTTGCATAACCAAGGTTCCATTTAGCGCCATCCTCGGCTTTTGAAACGAACTCATTACTGATACCGTCATAAAAATTATCAGTAATGCCGTTGGCTTTATCAGCAGGGACAAAACCTGGTCCGTCTTCAAACAATCCGGAGAAGAGACCTAAAACAAAGTTTAAAAGTGTTTCAACGATATCGGAAAAGATAACGCCGATGGGATTATCGCTTCCTGTGATAGGATAAGCGTGAGAAGCGCTCGCTGTAACTGCACCAACCGATGAAAAAGCCAAAGTCAGTGTGAGAATAACAGCA
Organism: Acutalibacteraceae bacterium; assembly: GCA_045604445.1. Lineage (GTDB taxonomy): Bacteria > Bacillota > Clostridia > Oscillospirales > Acutalibacteraceae > DTU089. Next base: position 2,773 of record JAZUOA010000004.1, on the reverse strand, counting down.
ATGATTTTTGTTAATCTGCTTTTTTTCATTTTTGTAATCTCCTTTTATATCGCAATTACTCACGATATTATTTGATACCATATTTTACAATATTTATTAGAATTTTGCAACCATCAATATTACTAAAATACGTAAATATACTTAAATGTTTTGCACAAAAAAATAGTATTTTCAAATATATTAAAAAGATAGTGATTAAGCATATTGACAATTTGTGAATATTTGTGTAAAATGTCTTTGAATTATTATATGGTATCAAGGGGGATACTCAAATGAAAAAAATCGACTTGAAGGGTAATAATCTTACAAAAGTTATTGCAATGCTTCTTGTAACATGCGTTACTATCGGCCTTGTTTCCAGCACTGCCATTAAGCTTGCAGCTTCAACATACTACCTTCAAAATAAACGCCAATTAAAAACAAATATTCCTGTTGTTGATAAGGTTATCGATGCTATTGTTAACACCGATATTCCCTTCGTACCGGATGCTGTTGTTCCTCCTACAACTGAGGCTCCTACAGAAGCTCCTACTCAAGCTCCAACTGAAGCTCCTACTCAGGCTCCTGAAACAACCGCACCATCAGCAACTGATGATACAACTGCCGGTACTACAGCTTCCGGTGGCGATTCAAGCGGTGATTCCGGCTCAGGCGATATTATGGGAACTATTACCGGCTTATTAGGCGGTGTGGACATTGGCGGTATGCTCAGTGGTATTGATATCGGCGGTATGCTTGGCGGTATTACAGGTGGCGGTTCAGAAGAAACTACCACTACAACTGAGCCGACTACTGAATCCGAAGCTTCAATCGAACAGAAAAAGGATATTCTTTCTAAATATAAGGCTGTTGTAAATGCTTCTAAGACAACTATGCCCGGCTTTACAAAGGTTACATATAGAGCTGTTGAGAAGGGATTTATTGATGGAATTTTCCTTCATAGTCTTGAATCAGCTTACCCTGATTACTTTATTTCCAAAGAAAATGCTGAGGCAGCGCCTGTTGTAGTTCCATCTCATAAACCTACTTCAGAGTTTTTAATTGATAACAATTACTATGCATGTATGTTAGCAAATGCAGATGCTTCTGATGCTATTGAATCAGCCACAAGTGTTAAGCTTGAGGATGGTACTCAAAAAATCGTTATTACTCTTCGTGAAGAAGCAGATCCTGCAATTACTGCTTCAGATGCCAAGAAGGCTTCAAGCTATACAAGTGCGATGTTCCCTGTAATTTCTAACGCAGAATTTGAAGAGATGGTTGGCTCTACTCTTAAGCTTACTTCTGTTTCATCTTCAAATATTACTTACAAAAACTGCACTGTTGAGCTTATTTATAAACCTATCACAGGTTCTATAGTTTCTCTCAAACAGACTACAACATATGTTGGTCAGGTTAAAGTTGATTACGATATTACTGCAAAGTGTACCGTAACAGAAACCTCCGAATACAGCAATTTTGATTACAGCATATAATTCCATAAAATCGGGAAGAACAAGCAAAAACTTGTTCTTCCTGTTTTTTTTACCTTGATAAATAAATATAACTATGTTATACTTTTTAAATAAATAAACGTGGATATAAGGAGAAGTTTATGACAAGAAGCGAAGCGAGAGAACAGGCTTTTTTTGTTCTGTTTGAAAAAATATTTAATAATGATTTAACTATTTCTCAAATCATTGATAACGCTCAGGAAGCCGAATTGATAAAAATTAACGGTTTTGCTGAAAAAACTTTAAAAACCGTTGAAGCTAATTCTGAGGAAATTGATAATTTAATAGAAACTAATTCAAAGCAATGGGCATTGGACAGGCTTCCTAAGGTTTCTCTGGCAATATTGCGCCTTGCAATCGGTGAAATAAAGTTTAGCGAAGATATTCCTGAGGGTGTTGCTGTTAATGAAGCAGTTGAGCTTGCCAAAAAATACGGCACTGCCGAAGATGCTTCTTTTGTAAACGGATTATTGGGTACAATAATTAAGGCTTAAAATGAGTGCTTATTTAGGTTTTGATACAAGCAACTACACAACCTCAGTTGCTTTATATAATGATAAAAGAATTTTACAAAATAAAAAATTGTTGCCGGTTAAAGAGGGCGAGCGTGGAATAAGGCAAAGTGATGCCGTGTTTCATCATACGAAAGCTCTTCCTTTCCTTGTGGAAGAACTTATGGATAATATCAGCGGTGTTTCTGTTAAAGCAGTTGGTGCTTCTGTTACGCCTACAACTCAATTCGGCTCATATATGCCTTGCTTTCTTGTTGGTGAGGGGATTGCCCGTTCCTTTGCTGCTATAAACGGATTACCTTTTCACTCGTTTTCACATCAACAGGGTCATATTGCTGCAGCTCTTTATTCTGCCAATAAAACCGAGCTTTTAAATGAACGTTTTTTAGCTTTTCACGTTTCCGGCGGAACTACAGATCTTATTCTTTGTGAACCTGACTGTAAAAAAATATTTAAGACAACATTGATAAGCGCTTCAACAGATTTAAAGGCAGGCCAGGCTATTGACAGAATCGGTGTAAAGATGGGAGTTCCTTTCCCGGCAGGTATAGGTGTTGAAAAGCTGGCATTAAAAAGCGAACGCAATTTTAAAAATAAGATTAAACTAATAAATGGCAACTGTTCTCTGTCGGGTATTGAAAATAAATGCTTGAAAATGATTAGTGACGGCGAATCTTGTGAAGATACTGCTATGTTTCTTTTAAGTTATATTGCTGATACTATTTGTGAAATGGTAAATAGTGCGTATAAAAAAGTTGGTGAGCTTCC
>JAZUOA010000003.1:0-3146 GCA_045604445.1 Acutalibacteraceae bacterium | reverse complement strand
CGGATTAATTTCCGCCTATTGATTTTGATAAAGGAGGAATATCCCATGGCATTTACAGCTCTGGATGTTAAAAACTTAAGAGAAAAAACAGGCGTTGGTATGATGGAGTGCAAAAAAGCACTTACAGAGGCTGACGGTGATATGGATAGAGCATTTGAAATTCTTCGCGAAAGAGGCCTTGCTGCTTCCGAGAAGAAAGCAAGCAGAATTGCAGCAGAAGGTGCTATCGTAGCTTATACAGATGAAGCAGCTAAGGTTACTGTTCTTCTTGAAATTAACTCTGAAACAGATTTCGTTGGTAAAAATGAAAAATTCCAGGAGTTCGGTCTTAATGTTGCTAAGACAATCGCTGCTAACAAGCCCGCTTCAGTTGAGGCTCTTGCTGATCTTGCACTTGTTGGTTCTGACAGAACTGTTACAGAAAACCTTAACGATCTTATTCTTGTTATTGGTGAAAACCTTAAAATCCGCCGTTTTGAAATCATTGAAGGCGATGTTGTAACTTACATTCACGGTGGCGGAGCAGTTGGCGTTGCAGTTAAATTTGATACAAATCTCGAGGATAAAGCAGAATTTGTTGCAATGGGTAAAAACATTGCTATGCAGGTTGCTGCAATGCGTCCTGAGTATCTCAGCAAAGATTGCATCTCAGAAGATGAGCTTGCTAAGATGAAATCTATCACAATTGATAGTTCACTTAACAAACCCGAGTCACTTCCTAAGCCTATTCTTAGCGCTTTGTTTGATAAAGCTTGTGCTGAAAAACTTTTCAGCGATGAAGATGTTGCTGCTTATGAAGAGAATAAGAAGAGCCCCTATCTCTTTAACTTCCTTTCAAAAGAAGCAGTTGCTACTCTTGCACAGCTTGCTATTGCCGGTAAAGATGAATACATTACAAATAAAATCTTTGCAGGTGCAGTTGAAGGTCGTATTAAGAAACAGATTAAAGAAATTTGTCTTCTTGAACAGGCTTTCGTGCGTTCAGACCTCTTTGATGGTACAGTTGCAGGTTATGTTGCAAATGTTGCTAAAACAACCGGTGCTGATATTAAGGTTGCAAGTTTTGTTCGTCTTGAAAAGGGCGAAGGTCTCGAAAAAAGAGAAGACAATTTTGCTGACGAAGTTGCCAGCATGATGAAATAAGATTTCGATTGAGGGCGGCTTTCATTTGAGAGCCGTCCGTGTACTTTTTTACTTAGTTAAATAATGTGCCATTAGGCAATCTAATATTTGGAGTTGATCATCAATGGAAAGAAAAGTAGGTACTGTTTCAAGAGGTATTCGTTGTCCTATTATAAGAGAAGGCGATAACCTTGTTGAAATTGCAGTTACAAGCGTACTTGAAGCCGCTGAGAGCGAAGGCTTTGAGCTTCGTGATAGAGATGTAGTATCTCTTACCGAATCTATCGTTGCAAGAGCGCAGGGCAACTATGCAAAGGTTGAGGATATTGCCGCAGATGTTAAAGCTAAACTTGGCGGTGAAACAATTGGTGTTATTTTTCCCATACTTTCTCGTAACCGTTTTGCTATATGCCTTAAAGGTATAGCTATGGGTGCAAAAAAGGTTGTGCTTATGCTCAGTTACCCCAGTGATGAGGTTGGTAACTCTCTTTTAACCTATGATCAGCTTGATGAAGCGGGTATAAATCCTTATTCAGATGTTCTTGATCTTGAAAAATACAGAGAGCTTTTCGGTGAAAATAAGCACGAATTTACCGGTGTTGACTATGTTGCGTATTACAGCGAAATAATCAAAGAAGCCGGTGCTGATGTTGAAATAATTTTTGCAAATCAGGCAAAAACTATTCTTGATTACACCGATTGTGTTCTTACTTGTGATATTCACACACGCGCAAGAACAAAAAGAATCCTTAAAGCTGCCGGTGCTAAAGTAGTTTGCGGACTTGATGATATTCTTAATGCTTCCGTTAACGGTAGCGGTTGTAACGAAAAATATGGTCTTTTAGGCTCCAATAAATCAACTGAAGATACTATCAAATTGTTCCCAAGAGAATGTAGCGGTCTTGTTAAGGAAATTCAAGCAGAGTTTCTTAAGAGAACCGGTAAGCATATTGAAGTTATGGTTTATGGTGACGGTGCTTTTAAGGATCCTCAGGGTAAAATATGGGAGCTTGCAGACCCTGTGGTTTCTCCTGCTCACACTGACGGACTTATCGGTACGCCTAACGAGCTTAAGCTTAAATATCTTGCAGATAATGATTTTAAAGGTCTTTCAGGTGCGGAGCTTAAAGAAGCTATTTCAAACAGTATTAAGGCTAAATCAGGCTCGCTCGTAGGTAATATGGCATCTCAGGGTACAACACCCCGTCAGCTTACAGATCTTATCGGTTCTCTTTGTGACCTTACAAGTGGTTCAGGCGATAAGGGTACGCCTATTATTCTTGTTCAGGGTTATTTCGATAACTATACTGATTGATTTTTTTGTGATTTTGTATATTTTTTAACGGAGGTAAAATCGTTATGGCAAAGAAAAATATAGTTAAAGTTGTACGTCCTGACGATATGCAGAGAATAACAACAGTTGAGCTTGCAAATGCTTTTATTGATGAGCAGGTCACAAAAATTCGCGAAACTGTTGGTGATAAAAAGGTCTTGCTTGCCCTTTCAGGCGGTGTTGATTCTTCTGTTGTAGCCGCGCTTCTTATTAAAGCAATCGGTAAACAACTTGTTTGTGTTCATGTTAATCACGGTTTAATGCGTAAAGGTGAAAGTGAACAGGTAATTGAAGTTTTTGGTAAAGAGCTTGATGCTAATCTTATTTATGTTAACGCGGTGGATCGCTTCCTCGATTTGCTTGCAGGTGTTTCTGACCCTGAGCAAAAAAGATTTATAATCGGTGAAGAGTTTATAAAGGTTTTTGCAGAAGAAGCAAGAAAGCTTGATGGTATTGAATACCTTGCACAAGGCACAATTTACCCTGATATTATTGAAAGTGAAAAAGGAATAAAATCCCACCATAATTCAGGCGGACTTCCTGATGATTTATCATTTAAGCTTGTTGAACCTGTAATTCTTCTTTATAAAGATGAGGTTAGGGTAGTTGGTGAGGCTCTCGGTCTTCCTCATGGTATGGTTTACCGCCAGCCTTTCCCAGGTCCCGGACTAGGTGTTCGTTGCCTTGGTGC
>JAZUOA010000002.1:0-7241 GCA_045604445.1 Acutalibacteraceae bacterium | reverse complement strand
GGAAGCGGTTGTAAACTCAAGCTGATGAGATGACATTTCTATTACCGCTGTCAGCTCCTCGCCCTCATCTGCCATTTCAAAAACAGGAACGCCTATATTACCTATAAGGCATGTTTTCAAACCACCATGTTTAAGCATTTCATAAATAAGAGTAGAGGTTGTTGTTTTGCCCTTGGAGCCTGTTATACCAACAACAGTAGGCTTACAAAACCGCAAAAACATATCAGTCTGGCATGTAATTTCCGTTGTTTGAGGGTAAGTAACATCATCCAGAAAAGCAATTCCGGGACTTTTAAAAACAATATCAAAATCCCCTAATGATTTTAAATAATCCTCACCATATATAACATCAACATTTTCATCATTTACCGCAGGCTCGTTTTTATCTCCAATTGTAAGCTGCTTTTGCGGTAAATGCTTTCTGATATATGAATATGTTGATTGTCCCTCTCTGCCGAAACCGAGAATAAGAATTTTTTTGTCTTTTATATACTCAATTATTGGATACATACTGCATCTCCGTTGCTGATAATATTATTCAAAAAAAGCATAATCGTTTTTACCCTTATGCTTTACTGAATACATAGCTTTATCGGCTTTCTTATAAAGCTCAGTGTAGCTTACACCATCCTGAGGATATCTTGCAATTCCTATACTGCAAGAAAACTCCTCGCCCATAGCGCTTTCGATGCGAACGCCGTGGCATATCTTTTCGATTTGCTCCGCTTTTTCCTCAATAAAATGAGTTGTATCACCTACACCGCTTACATAAATTATAAACTCCTCGCCGCCCACTCTGCCTAAAACATCGGTTGAGCGGAACGAAAGCATAAGGTTAGCAGAAAAATCCTTCAAGAATTTATCACCCTCATGGTGACCATAAGTATCATTAAGCTTTTTGAAATCATCAAGGTCAACAAGAAACATCGCACCGTTTTCTTCAGGATTTTCTTTTATTATTTCGCTTATTTTGAGGCTTGTTGAAATTTTATTAAGGAAACCTGTCAACTGATCGGTTTGAGCTTGAACGATGAGCCTGTTTTTTTCTCGTTTTTCTTTATCAACATCAACAAGATTACCTATAAATTTCACTGCATTGCCATTGTTATCATAAACAACAACAAATTTGATTCTGTGCCAGATGCTATCGCCCCTGTTATTTATAATCCTTGCATCAAAAACATTAGTGCGCTTACCTGAAAGAGCATTGCTTAATGCCGCTATAAATGCCGGAACATCTCTGTGGTCAATAATGCTACCGTATGTGAAGTTTTCAATAGCATTTTCGTATCTTGTTTTAGTACCCAGGCTCTTGAGCATTTTGGCAGATGCCTCAAAAACATCGCTTTCAACATCATAATTGAATATAATGTTATCAGAAACCTCTTCAACAATTTCATATTGATTCTGAACCTGCTGAAGCATCATCTGCATTGTTTTCATTTCTGTTATATCTGTAAAGCTACAAATAAAATACTGATCCTCTTCCGAAGCATTCTGAGGCTTTTTGGTGTTAATAAGCACCCAACCGGTTTCACCGTCCTTTTTATTTATACGGCATTCAAATTGTTGAGTTGAGCCCGGTTTATAAAGAGTATTTATTTTTGCAATAATCTCCATAAAATCTTCAGAATTAAATAGATTAAGCCTTATATCAAGACCTAAACTCTCATACTCTTCTCGATTATAACCAAAAAGAGCGAAAAAAGCATCATTTGTATAATCAAGTCTTACGCCATCCGAATGAGGAGAAACCATTGCAATTCCAATGTTAACCTCTCCAAGAATCATTTCCAATTGCGCACGACTTAATTCTTTTTCAAAATCTCCGCCGATTCTTCTCATATCAACACCTCGGTTCTTTCTTCTAACTTTACTATAACATAAAACAATATGTTTAACAAGGATTTTTATAAAAGACTTGAATAAACAAATAAAATTGTATATAATTTAAAATTGAAAAACTTTGCATTATTTATGCTGTTTTAATACTATATATTTTTCGGAGAAAACTATGCTCGAATTAAAAAATGTTTCTTTTAATGTATCCGATGAAAAGGGAAATAAAGAAATTCTTACAGATGTTTCTTTCACCCTTGAAGACGGAAAATTCCTTGTTATAACCGGTCCGAACGGCGGAGGTAAATCCACCCTTGCAAAGCTTATTATGGGCATCGAAAAACCTACAGGCGGTAAGATACTCTGGAACGGTAAGGATATAACAGATATGTCTATAACAGACCGCGCAAAGCTTGGTATAGGTTATGCTTTCCAGCAACCCCCTCGCTTTAAGGGGCTTTCTGTAAGAGACCTTTTAAGCCTTGCTCACGGTAGCGATTTGCCCGAAGACCAATGCTGCGCTTATCTGACTAACGTTGGGCTTTGCTCTAAGGATTATCTCAACCGCCAGGTTGATACCTCCCTTTCCGGTGGCGAAATAAAAAGAATTGAAATTGCAACTCTTATGGCAAGGGATCTTGATTTAGCCATTTACGATGAGCCCGAAGCCGGTATAGATCTTTGGAGCTTTAATATGCTTGTTGAAAGCTTCAAGAGCATCGCAAAAAGGCGAAAGGAAAGCATGGTAATAATCTCTCACCAAGAAAGAATAATGAAAATAGCAGATGAAATCGCAATTATCGCAAACGGTGTTGTAAAAAAAGTTGGGCCCACCGAGGAAATCTTCCCTGAGCTTATGTCAGAATTTGATAACACCTGTACTTTTAGATGAGGAAAAAACTATGAACAAAACAGAACTTCACATGCTTGAGGCTGTTGCCGACCTTCACGGTGTACCCCAGGGTGCATATAACATCAGAAAAAACGGCGAAGGTGTAGAAAGGCAATCTTCAGCCAACATTATAATAGAACCAAAAAAAGATAAGCCCGGCATTGATATTATTGTTAAGCCGGGAACTAAGAATGAAAGTGTTCATATACCTGTAATTATTACTGAATCAGGCGTTGACGACCTTGTATACAACGATTTTTATATCGGTGATGATGCCGATGTTTTAATTGTTGCGGGTTGCGGAATCCACAATAATGGTGATAAAGCCAGCGAACACGATGGTATTCATTCTTTCCACATAGGCAAAAACGCAAAAATAAAATATGTTGAAAAGCACTATGGCGAGGGTGATGGCAATGGTGAAAGAATATTAAACCCCACCACCACCGTTGAAATGGATGAGAATTCATTTTGCGAAATGGAAATGGTTCAAATTAAAGGCGTTGACTCAACAAAACGCGATACAACTGCAAAATTAAAAGCAGGCGCAAGGCTTGTTATGCTGGAAAAGCTTATGACCCACGGCAACCAGGTAGCTCATTCGGATGTTGTAATTGAGTTAAACGGTGAAGGAGCCTCTTCTCAAATCATTTCCCGTTCCGTAGCCAAAGATAACTCCACTCAGGTGTTCTATCCCCGAGCAGTAGGCAACGCAAGCTGCCGAGCACACGTTCAATGCGATTCAATTATCATGGGCAATGCCCATATCCGTTCAATTCCCGAAATAGCCGCAAACCATTGGGATGCAAATATAGTTCACGAAGCGGCAATCGGCAGAATAAACAACGACCAGCTTTTAAAGCTTCAAACTCTCGGAAAAACTGAGGAAGAAGCAGAGGAAATAATTATCAACTGTTTCCTGAAATAATTCCCGAAAGAAAGGGTGCTGAAAATGATAAAACGAGTTCTTGCCTTTGACTTTGGCGCATCAAGCGGCAGAGCAATTATCGGCGAATTTGATGGTGAAAAAATAAATCTTCGCGAGGTTCATCGCTTTTCTAATGATCCCGTTACAATAAACGGAACTGTTTATTGGGATGTTCAAAGGCTTTTTTATGAAATAAAACAGGGTATCCTTAAAGCCAAAGAGGATGGCGGCTTTGATTCTATAGGCATTGATACCTGGGGCGTTGATTTCGGACTTCTCAGAAAAGACGGTACTCTTCTGGAAAACCCCGTGCATTATCGCGACAGAAGAAACGACGGAATGGTAGAGAAGGCTCAAAAATATATGAGCAAGGAAAGAATGTATGATATCACGGGAATTCAGTTTATGGATTTTAATACTATTTTCCAGCTCCTTTCCCTTAAAGAAAACCGTCCTTATATTCTTAAAGAAGCAGATACTCTGCTTTTTATGCCTGACCTTTTAAACTATATGCTTTCAGGTGTTAAATCAACCGAGTATTCAATTGCAACCACTTCCCAAATGGTAGATTTAAAAACATGCGATTGGTCCGATGAAATCCTTGAAAAATTTGGTATAAATAAAAATTTGCTTACTCCAATTGCCCCAACAGGCAAGGTTATCGGCAAGCTTTCAAAAGAGATTTGTGAGGAATTAGGCGTTCCTGAGGCTGATATTATAAGCGTTGCTGCCCACGATACTCAAAGCGCTATTTCTGCTGCACCCTGTGAAAATGATGATTTTGTTTTTATCAGCTGCGGTACCTGGTCCCTTTTCGGAACTGAAGTTAAAGAGCCGATTATAAACGAAAAATCGAAAGAGCTCAATGTTACCAATGAAGGCGGCTACGATTACACAACCGCTTTCTTAAAGAATATCTGTGGCCTTTGGCTTATCCAGGAAAGTCGACGCCAATGGATACGCGAGGGAAAAGAATATTCTTATGCAGATTTGGAAAAATTAGCTTTGGAATGCGAGCCCTTTAAATGCTTTATCGACCCTGATGCGCCTGAATTCGGTGTTATGGGTAATCTCCCTGAAAGAGTACGAGAATATTGTAAAAAAACAGGCCAGTACATACCACAAACAGTGGGAGAAATTATGCGTTGCATTTATGAAAGCCTTGCGCTTAAATATCGTTTAACCTTTGATGGTATTAAGGCTTGCACAGGTAAGGAATATGACCGCATTCATGTTATGGGCGGAGGCACTAAGGATAAATTGCTCCTCAAAATGGCTGCTCAAAGTTGCGGCGTTGATGTTTACGGTGGTCCTATTGAGGCAACTGCTTTAGGTAATGTTGCCGTTCAACTTATTTCATGCGGCGCAATCAAAGGAATAAAAGAAGCTCGCAAAATAATCGCAAAGGGCGAAAACCTTAAATTATATAAACCCGAAGAAAAAGACCTTTGGGAAAAAGCCTATAAAAAATACACCGAAATTATCAAATAAAAATCTCGGAGGTTTAATATGACGGCTACCCCTACGCTGAACGAAAGCGATATTCGGTATGCATTAAGCGTTGCCGAAACTATCGAAAGCTTTTCAAATGACAGGCGTGCAGGCGAAATCGGAGAACAACAAACCCAAAACATATTATTAGATGAGCTGAAAATTTGTTGCGATGAAACCACAACCCAAGGCTTTAAAGCTCACCCGGGAGCAGGCACATTAGTTGAAAAACTCTTGTGCCTTTTATTAACCTTGTGCGTTATCTTATTTTCTTTTTCGGTAAGCAACGGATATGTTGCCCCTGCCTGCTTAGCATTATTTGTTAGTTTGCTTGTGTTTTCGGCATTTTGCTACAAAATTATCTTTGATGGTAAAAGGCTTGATTTCATTACGCCAGTAAAACGCAGTAAAAATATTCTCGGAATAAGGTATTCAAGCTCAACGCCTAAAACAAGAATAGTTCTTGTTTCTCGCTCAGATGCTCCGCCAAGCCTCAGGTTAACAATATTCGGCAATAAAACGCCTTATATAATAAGCCTTTGTTCAATAATCGGAAACACCTTGCTTTTTATAAGTTGCATGCTTTTTCTTTTTGCGGGTGCTCCCGCAGGCTCAGTTTTTTTTAATGCTTTATGCACCCTTTGCATACTCTTTATCCCCTTCTACATATTTGCAATTTTCATTGTAAGCAACAAAAAGAATGCCTCGGGTGTAAGCTCAAGCATCATCCCCTCGGTTATACTTTTAAGCATAATGAGGCAATTTTACGAAAATAGCTTCAGATATGAAAAAACCGAGCTTTGTTGTTTAATTGCGGGAAGTGATTACTCTTCCCACGCCGGCTCTTATGCATTTATAAAAAAATATAAACGAGCCTTTAGTGATATTCCTACCGTTTTTATACCAATTGAAGAAATTACGACCTCCAAAAACCTTGCTGTTTTTTTCCGTGACGGAAGCGGCACTAAAGGGAGCGCTGAAATAGCTTCTGTTATTAACGAAGCTGCTGAAAACCTGAAGCTTATCGTAGAAAAAGAAAGCTTTGCATTAGGCACGGGGTCATATTCACCCTTCTCCAAAGAACACTTTCCTGCATGTTCTTTGGGCACATCAAAGAAAAACACAACAAAAACAATTTCCGCCTACTCAGACAAGCTCTGCGCAGTAGATAAAAAAGCTATGTCGGATGTTGGTGAATTGATAATAGAAACCTTAAATTATTATGACGGATGAGGTGCTTTTATGGCAAAAATTTTAAATTCAACAGTAAAAAATATTCCTTGGCAGGATAAGCCTGCAAATTGCAATGATCCTGTTTGGAGATATACTGAAAACCCAATTATTGATCGCAGCTTTGTTAAAGAAGCAAACAGTATTTTTAATTCTGCAGTTGTTCCTTACGGTGATGGCTTTGCAGGCGTTTTTAGAATGGATCATATTTCCAGAGAGCAATATTTGGTTACCGGCTTCAGCGATGATGGTATCCACTGGAATTTGAATGATGAGAAAATCTTTCGTGGCTATGATCCCCGCCTTTGCGAAATTGATGGTAAATACCATCTCTCGTGGGTGTGCCATACAGAAAGAGGAACATCTATCGGTATTGCTGTTACAGAGGATTTCATTACATGGGACAGAAAGGAAAACGCTGTTCTTCCCGTTTCAAGAAACGGTGTGCTGTTCCCGAGAAAAGTAAATGGTGAATACATGCTTTTCTCCCGCCCCTGCGATAAAGGGCACACACCATATGGTGATATTTTCTTAAGCCATAGCCCCGACCTTACTTATTGGGGCAAGCATCGCTTTGTTATTAAGCCCGAAATGGTTTGGGAATCAACTAAGGTAGGCGCAGGACCCACTCCTATTGAAACAGATGAAGGTTGGCTTTGCTTCTATCATGGTGTTCTCACAAGCTGTAATGGTTTCACCTACAGCATGGGTGCTATGCTTGTTGATATAAATGAACCCTGGAAGGTGCTTCACAGAGCCGATTGTTATCTTCTTTCGCCCCGCGAGACATATGAATTTGTGGGCGATGTGCCTAATGTATGCTTCCCCAAGTCGGATCGTAGCCATGTCGTTCTGTGAGCC
>JAZUOA010000001.1:0-9493 GCA_045604445.1 Acutalibacteraceae bacterium | reverse complement strand
AATTTTATATAGTCTTTAAGTAGTTAATGCTCATTTCTGCACACTCAATAGGTGTTTTATTCATTGATGGGTCATCCTGCTCAACAACAACCCACTCTGCACCTGCTTTTTCTGCAGAAGCAATAATCTTCTTCCAATCCTGGCAACCATAGCCAACGGGACGGAATTCAAATGTATTTTCTGTCGTTGCGGTTTCTTCCTCATCAATACCAATAAGTTTATAGAGAGGGCCGTTACCCTTTGAACCGCTGAAATCCTTAAGGTGAACAATTGGTGCTCTGCCTGAATATTTTTCAACATATCCTGCAGGCTCTTCGCCTCCAACATTTACCCAACAGGTATCAAGCTCTGTTTTGAGTAAATCTTCAGGAATTGTGTTGTAAAGAATATCAAGAGCATATTCGCCATCAATTTTAAGAAATTCAAAATCATGGTTATGGTAAAGGAGCTGAAGCCCCATAGCCTTTGCCGCCGCGCCGATTTTGCCGATACCCTCAACAGTTGCTTTCCAACCCTCAGTACCGGGACGGCACTCCTCTGTAAGATAAGGAACAACAACATATTTACAGCCCATATCCTTATAATCCTTAAGAACTGCTTCAGGATTTTCGAGCATATCATAATAAGGAACATGAGCCGAAACGGGAACAACACCGATTTCATCACAAATTGCCTTAACCTCTACACCGGTTTTACCGAAAAGGCCCGCAAACTCAACGCCTTCATAGCCAAGCTCTTTAACCTTTTTTACAGTGCCGTAAAAATCCTTTTCCATATCATCGCGAACAGAATAAAGCTGAATAGCTATAGGTAATTTCATAAAATCCGAACTCCTTTTGTTTTGTTATTTATATAAATATATTACTCTAAATCCCTTTATTTTTCAAGGTTTTATAAGATATTTTATTGACAAGGCCATAAGTTTAGTTGTAAAATAATTTCATTGAATCAGAAATGAGGTATAAAAATGAAATATCTTGTTGTTTTATATGACGGAATGGCTGATTATCCTGTTCCCGCCTTAAACGGCAAAACCCCTATGGAATGTGCAAAAAAGCCCATTCTTGATAATCTCGCCCGCCATGGTGAAATAGGTCTTGTTAAAACAGTTGCCGAGGGATTAAAGCCCGGTAGCGACATTGCAAATATGAGCGTTTTAGGATATAACCCTAAAGAATGCTACACAGGTCGCTCACCTTTAGAGGCTGTTAGCATCGGCGTTGATATGAAAAGCACCGATATTATTTTCCGCACAAATCTTGTAACGCTTTCAGATGAGGAAAGCTATGAAGACAAAACTATGGTAGATTACAGCGCCGGCGATATTTCTACTGCTGAAGCAGCAGAAATTATTAAAAGCGTAGAAGAGCATTTCGGCAACGAAAAATTTGCGTTCTACAGCGGTGTTGCTTACAGACATTGCCTTGTCTGGAGCAACGGCACGCTTGATTTAGGCAAAATGACTCCTCCCCACGATATTTCGGGTAAGGTTATCGGCGAGTATCTTTCAAAGAGCGAAAATGCAAAAGAGCTTATTGCCATGATGAAAGAAAGCTACAATTTCCTTATGGAACACCCTGTAAATAAAGAAAGAATTGCAAGAGGTGAACGCCCTGCAAACTCAATCTGGCTTTGGGGAGAAGGAACAAAACCGGCTCTTCCGAATTTCAAAGCCAAATACGGCGTTGATGGTTCAATTATTTCTGCAGTTGATCTTCTTAAAGGTATTGCTAAATGCGCCGGTATGGGGTCACCCGATGTAGAAGGCGCAACAGGCTACATAGACACAAACTTCGAGGGTAAAGCAGACTGCGCAATAGAAGAGGTTAAAACAAAAGATTTTGGTTATATTCATATTGAAGCACCCGATGAATGTGGCCATAGAAATGAGCCTGAAAACAAGGTTAAAGCAATCGAAATGATTGATGAAAAGGTTCTTAAAAAGGTAGTTAGCGCTCTTAATGAATATGATGATTACAAAATATTGGTGCTCCCCGATCACCCAACCCCAATCGTTACAATGACTCATGCAGGTGACGCAGTGCCTTATATGATTTATCAGAAATCCAAGGATAACGATAACGGCATTGAAGCTTTCACAGAAGCTACCGCAAAAGCCACTGATAACTATATCGATGTTGGTTATACTCTAATGGATAAATTTATAAAAGAATAACATTTTGCCCGTTACTAAATGGATTCATACCCCTTTAGCAACGGGTATCTTTATTGTCTGTTATAATAACCATCGGGCACAATACCAACTATTACGGTTTCTGCTACGGGTATTTTCCCTTTTACTTGTTCGGTTATTTTATAATTACCTATATAGGCGGTTGCTTTAAGCTCAACCTCCACATATATTTTATGAAGAGTTTGGTTGATGCCTACGCTTTCAAAGCTACTGTAAATATCAGCAACCGCAAACCCGTATGTGCTGGATTCTACCGTCAGCTCTAATCCTCTATCGCTGAAAATTTCGCTTCCGAATAATGTTCCCCAAGGTACGATAATGGCAAAATCACCGCATCTGTCAACAATTTTTGCAACGTTATCAGATAAATCTGCTTTAAATTTATTTATATAAACCGTGTTTGATATTATGGAGGTTACCTCGCCTTTTTCTGTATATGAAACTGTAATAAAATCACCATAAACTGAATTTTTTTCTAAAAGCGTTTCATTAACACCTTGATTAAGAAGCATTGTCAGCTCATTCTTAAGAGCATTCGCTCCGGCATGCTTAATAATAGGGCGAAGCTGAGATTCTCCGAAAACGATGATAATAAAAACAATGATTATTGCTGAAGTTATGTAAAACCTGAGTTTTTCTTTTTGGGCTTTCAAAACAAATCTACGAGCATTTATAGGCGGCGTTTTTTTTCTAAAGGGTTTATAATAAAGCTTTATCATATTCCTCACCCTTATATTATATGACTAAAACTTAAAACGGAACACAAAAATGGGCTGTAAAAACTTACGTTTTTACAGCCCATTTTTTTAATTTATAGGTTTAATTATTTTGCTTTACAGCTAATGCCCTTTGCTACAAAAGAGCTTGAATATGAACCACTAACTGCTTTTACTGTATAGGTATAAGTTTTTCCGCTCTTCACGGATTTATCGGTATAAGATGTACCTTTAACAGTAGCAATCTTTTTCCAACCATCTGCAGTTTTGCGGTAAACATTATATTGATTAGCACCGCTTACCTTTGCCCATGTAGCAGTAACGCCTTTTGAATTTGCTTTAGCAGATTTAAGGGTTGGTGTTGCAAGGAATTTAATCTTAACGCCTGCTTCATAAGCACTTGTATAAGAACCGTTAAATGCCTTAACTGTGTAAATATATGTTACACCGCTCTTCGCTGTTTTATCTTTAAAGCTGGAAACTGAACCATTTACATTAGCAAGAATTTCCCATTTGCCACCGGGTACTCTGCGGTAAACTCTATATGCTTTTGCACCGCTTACCTTTGACCATGTAACAGTAACACCATTTGTTGCAGCCTTTGCAGTTTTCACATCAGGAGTTGCAAGGAAGAGAATGTTGATACCTGTTCCGATGTAGCTACTGAGTGTTTTTCCATTACGAGCGCGAACAACATAAATGTAACCTGTACCACTCTTTGCGGTTGAGTCAACATAGCTTGTGCCGCTTACAACTGCAATTCTTACCCAATCTGTAGAAGCTGTTCTGCGGTAAACATTGTATTGAGTTGCGCCTGCTACCTTACCCCATGCTACCTGAACACCCTTAGCTGTGTTTTTAATTGATTTATAAGCAACATCATCAAGGAAAAGGATTTTAAGACCGGCTTTATTAAAGCTACCTTCAATTGTACCGTTTACAGCAGCAACAGAATAAGTATAAGTTGTACCACTCTTAGCTTTGGTATCAACATAGCTTGTTTTCTCATCGCCGTCAACAGTAGCAATCTTGACCCATTTACCATTTACTAATGAATAAATTACATAAGAATCTGCATTTTTAACTGCATTCCAATAAACGATAGGACCTCTGATTGTGTTAACAACCTTTGTAAGCTTAGGTGTTGCAGGCTTAACGCTACCATCGCTCTTACCGCATTCAGTGCATTTACCGTTTTCAAAGCTATGACCTGTTGCAGGGATTGCAGTTGTTGCGCCGATAAATTCATGGCAAATTGAGCAGAACTGACCCTCTTTACCATCTTCTTCGCAAGTAGGTTCGACCTTTTGATTTGTTGAATAAGGTTTATGCTGACCTGCATAAGTCTCTTTATATGAATCGCCGCAATTCACACAGGTATAAACGATAATACCATCTTCAAGACAAGTTGCATTTTTAGCGATTTCAGACTCATATTCATGACCTGTTGCAGGGATTACAGTAATCTCTGTTTTTGTGCATCCAGCATTTGTACATTTATAAACTGTTTCACCGTCTTCTGTGCAAGTAACAGGAGTTTTTACTGTGCCGTTATCCATGTTATGTCCGATTGCAGGAAGCTCTACATCATTATACTCATAGCAACCTTCATTCTGGCAAGAATAACGCATTGTACCTGTATTTTCGCATGTTGCAGCAGAAATAACATTACCATTATCAAAATTATGCTTTGTTGCAGGGATAGGCTGTGTATAGGAATCGTCGCAACCTTCTCTTGTACATGTAAAGGTTACCACACCATCAGCTTCACAAGTTGCTTTTGTTGTTACAACACCGTTGTCATAGTTGTGACCAAGTGCATCAATTTCAGCTGTTTCGTATACATAACCGCAACCGGAACAAACTCGTTCCTCAACACCATTTTCAAGACAAGTAGGTTCTTTTGATGTCTGCCATACATCGCTTGCTACATGGGTAATCTCTGTTGCTATTCCGCGACCCAATGCGAATTCAATACCAAACGAATCGCAGTTACCTGCTACAACAAGATCTGCTGCGCAACCATTGAATGCATTATCTGCAATTGCTGTTACGCTGTTAGGAATATTTACTTTAGTTACATTTTTGCAACCGATAAATGCATCTTCATCAATTGTATTTGTGCCATCCCAAACTGTTACCTCACCTGTTTTGCCTGCAGGGCAAATAATGAGTGAACCGAGAGTCATATCATAAAGAACGCCATCAACGCTGAAATAGAAGTCGTTTTTGCTGTCTACTACGATTTCTTCAAGTGCTTCGCAATTTGTGAACACACCCTTTTGAATTTCTTTAACGCCTGTGGGAATTCTGATTGTTTTAAGAGCAGTACCGTCGAAAGCAGAATCTCCGATTACGAGTAAGCTTTCAGGAAGAGTAATCTCTTCAAGAACTGAGCAACCCTTGAACATTGCTTCACCGAGTTCAAGAGAACCATTTCTTAAAATAACATCTGAAAGGTTAGTACAATCAAGGAAAATGTTTCTACCTACTTTACCCTCTGCTAAACCGCCATAAATATCAACACTCTCAAGCGATGTGCAAGCATAGAAAGCAAAGTCTTGCATTTCTTCAATAGAACCGGTTTTTACGGTTTTAAGATTTTCGCAATATTGGAATGCATAAGCTTCAATTGTACCGAGACTAAGAAGAATGTTAGCCTCTGTAAGAGCGGGCATATAAGCAAACGAACCGTTTGCAACTGTTGTTGCTTCACCCGTAACGGTAACAGTTTTTATGGTTTCTTTGTGAGATACCCATTCTTTTTCTGTGCCGTCTGCGAAAATGATAAGGTCCATTTTATCTGTAATAAGCCATGTGAGATTCTGAATCTTACCATTTTCATCAGCATAAGCGCCTTCGTTTGTATCAAGGATGCCGTCAAAAGCTGTGTTAGGTATATTTACTATATGAGTGTGGTTTGCAGAATCTTCTGTGCACCACTCATTTTTACAAGTGAAGGTAATTTCACCCTCAGCATCAACTGTAGGATATTTGGTAATAACACCATCATCATAAGCGTGATCTGTTGCAGGGATAGAGCTGGTATAGGAATAATCGCAACCTGCATTCTGGCAAGTATATGTTAAAACACCTGTATCTTCACAAGTAGGCTCAAGTGTTACAACACCTTTGTCGTAAGAGTGACCAATTGCGGGAATAACCTCAGTGTATGAGTAGTTGCAACCCTCATCCTGACATTTATATTCCATTTCGCCATCTGTTTCGCAAGTGGCCTCAGTTTTTACTGTGCCTTCATCTATGCTATGACCTGTTGCAGGAAGAGTGATTTCGTAATAATGATAACAACCGTCATTCTGGCAGTTGAATCTCTTAGTACCTTCTGCTTCGCAGGTAGGCTCTAAAACAACCGTTCCATCATCATATTTGTGGCCGGTTGCAGGGATGCCGATTGTGTAAGAGTCAGAACAACCATCGTTCTGGCATGTATATGTAATAACACCATCAGCCTCGCAAGTTGCTTTTGTTGTTTCAACGCCGTCATCATAATCATGACCTGTTGCATCAACAATACCTGTTTCAATAACAAAACCGCAAGCTGCGCACTGTTTTTCCTTTGCACCTGCATTTTCGCAAGTAGGTGCTTGAGTAACTACCCATTCTGCAGAAGCTGAATGTGTAATTTCTGTATCCATTGAATATATCTTTGCATAGGCTGCTGCATAAGAATCGCAGTTTGCTTTGATAATTAAATCATCAGCGCAGCCGTTAAATGCATTTGTTCCAATAGAAGTTACGCTATCAGGAATTTCAATATCATCAATACCCGTGCAACCGATAAATGCATCATTTCTGATTTCAGCTACGCCTTCAGGAACAACAACAGCACCTGTTTTGCCTGCAGGGCAACAAATAAGTTCGCTGATTTCGGAATCATAAAGAACTCCATCCACGCTTGCGAAATAACGGTTCTTTCCATCAACGTTGATTGCTGTTAAAGCACTGCAATTGGTAAACACACCGGCACCAATTTCTTCAACATTACCGGGAATAAAAATTTCTGTAATAGCAGTTGAATCAAAAGCTGAATCACCAATACTTAATACTGTTGCAGGAATATCAATTTCTTCAAAGCTTGTGCAACCGGCAAATGCATTCTTACCGATAGTTTTAATACCTTCGGGAAGATTAGTAAGCCCTTTAAGAGATGCACAACCCTTGAACATACCATCGCTGATAGCAGGCATTGCGCACTTAATCTCTACACTTTCAAGAGATGTGCATTCACCAAATGCATATTCACCGATTTTGCTAACATTGTGGCCTATATATGCAGTTGTTGCAGCAGAGCAACCATAGAATGCATATTCGCCTACAATAGCTGTGCTATCAGGGATTGTAATGCTACTGAGCTTCTGGCAATTTTCAAAAGCAAGGCGCCTGATCTCGCAAATGCTATCAGGAAGGATTGCTGTTTCAAGAGCAAGGCAATCCTCAAACATACCTTCGCCAATTGTAATTGCACCGTTTAAAATTTCAACTTCTGCAAGCTTATCGCAAGATTTGAAAATATTTTTTCCGGCTTCCTGAAGACCACCGCAAATTACAACGCTTTCAATGTTATCGCAATCATAAAATGCATAGTCCTGAATTTCTTGGGTACCGGGAATAACAAGGCTTGTGAGCCCATCGCAATTCTGGAATGCGCCTGTTTTAATAAGCTCAAGAGTACCCTCAAAAACTACATTGGTAAGGTTGGGATAACCTGCAAAGGCTGAATTGTTAATAGTAGTAACGGTACTTTTAACAATAACAGCTTTAATCTGTTCTGCATAAGCAGCCCATTCATTACCTTTAGTATCTGTGTGGATTGTAAGAACGCCTGTATCCGCAAGCTCCCAATACTTTTGGATTACATTACCTTCTTCGTCGCGTTCTACGCTTTCAGCGATATTTGCTGCAAATGACACAACTGTTAAACAAGAAAAACAGCTGAGAGCTATTATTGCAGCGAGGAGGACTGATAAAATCTTTGACCTCTTCAAAAGAAACACCCTTTCGATTAAAAATGCAACAGTATTTATACAATAACATATAATACTACAGAATTTATTCTAGTACATTTATGGTGGTTTGTCAATGATTTTTAACATAAATAAAACCATTTAATATGAAAATTTGGTGCTTACACATAAATAAACCCTTGCAACTTTTAAATACAAGTCAGTTGCAAGGGTTTTTATAATTTTTAATATGAATAACCTAATTCAAAAGCTTTAAGATTAAGCCCTAAAAACTTTTCGGGAACGCATGCCTTAACAGCATCAAGCCATATTTCCTTGTCAATATCGGTATTCTTTGCCATTGCTCCGATAAGAACAACATTAACAGCCTTTGATGAGCCGGCTTCAACCGCAAGGGGAAGTGCATCAACCGCCACTACAGATGCACCTGCATTTTCAACTGCATCAATAACGCCTTCGGGGTACACCGAATCACCTATAACAACGCTCATCGGGTCAATTTTCTGAGTATTCACAATAACCTTACCGTCTGCTTTCAGGCAGGAAAGCCAGCGAGCTGATTCCAACTGTTCAAAAGCAAGAATAAGATCAGCTTCACCTTCACCTATCACCGGCGAATAAACCTTTTCGCCATATTTAACATACGTAACAACTGAGCCGCCTCGCTGACTCATACCGTGAACCTCTGAAACCTTAACATCATAGCCCTTTGAAAGAAGAGCACTGCCCAAAATCCGGCTTGCAAGCAAGGTACCCTGACCGCCCACGCCGACAATCATAATTGCTTTATTCATTATTAGCCTCTCCTTTCTTATTCTATTGCGCCAAATTTGCAAAGCTGCGAACAAACGTTACAACCTAAGCATTGAGTAAAGTCGATTTCTGCCTTACCATCCTTCATACTAATAGCAGGGCAACCTATTTTCATACACATTTTGCATGATTTGCACTTATCCTTATTAACCTTAAGCGGAGGATTATGCTTAACTGTTTTAAGAAGAGCGCAAGGTCTTCTCGAAATAACAACTGCAGGAGCGTTAAGAGAAAGAGCCTCTTTAATGTTAACGTAGCAATCCTCAAGGTCATAAGGGTCAACAACGTAAACATTGTTGATGCCGATTGCCGCGCAAAGCTTTTCAAGGCTTACAGCTGATGCAGGCTCACCTTTAATATTGTAACCGGTTGTGGGGTTTTGCTGGTGACCTGTCATACCGGTAATGCTGTTATCAAGAATAATCGTTACCGAATTGCTGTTGTTATACGCAATATCAACAAGACCGGTTATACCTGAATGGATAAATGTTGAGTCACCTATAACCGCAACGCATTTACCTGCATTTTCAGGGTCTGCAAGGTTTCTGCCGTGAAGACCTGAAACACTTCCACCCATACAAAGCACGGTGTCCATCATACCTAAAGGCTTTGAAACGCCTAAAGTATAACAACCGATATCACCGCTTACGGTAACACCAAGCCTTTTCAATGAATAGAAAAGGCCTCTGTGGGGGCAACCGGCGCAAAGCACCGGAGGACGCATAGGAACATCAACATCTGCCTTAAGAGATTTCGCACACTCTCCGAGGATAACCTTGCGAATA